>CALMGO010000430.1 GCA_937863625.1 uncultured bacterium | reverse complement strand
GATGTCCTTGAAACGACACAGAGGGCGTCGGAGGCATCGGGGCCTCAGGCCTTCCCCATCGAGTCAAACTCCTTCTCGCGCGGGAGGTCTTTGAGCGCCTTGAGACCGAAATGGTCGAGGAATTTCTTCGTAGTCGCGTAGAGCATGGGCCGTCCGGGGGCGTCGGCCTGACCGGAGACCTTGACGAGTCCTATATCGGTGAGAGCCGACACGATGTGGTCACTCGCGACACCGCGCACGTTTTCGATACTTGCGCGGGTGACGGGTTGCTTGTAGGCGATAATCGCAAGTGTCTCAAGGGCTGCGCGGGAGAGTTTGTCCTTTGACCGGCGCGCGAAGAACGTCGCAAGCGCCTCTCCCATCTCCTTTCGCGTAAGCATGCGGTATCCGCCGGCGATCTCCTCGATGCGGAACGCGTGGTCATCACTGCGGTAATTATCGTTAAGGGCATCGACCGCGGTGCGAATGTCATCGTTTGTAAGGCCATCGCCGAGGGCACAGAGCTTGGCGGCGCTTAAGGGTCCGGGCGCCGAGAAGAGCGCGGCTTCGACGAGTCTTTTGATTTCAGCTGTTTCCATCGCTTAGCGAACCTCTGCGGCGGCGCTTTCGGGAGCACCTGCGGCCTTTTTGATGTCTTCCACAGCCATTTGCACAGCGTCCGTGACCGCCTTCGACGTAATGGTGGCGGCAGTTATGGCCTGTATGTTGGTATCGGTTTCTTCCTTGACTACGATTAGCTGATCGAGGGTTTTGCCGGCAAATTGCTTTTGAAACCACGGCTCGCGGGGCGTCTGAGGAGCGTCAGACTTACCAAAGCCGACCGCCCTGGCCATGGCCTGCCAGATGGTGGCGTCTGACTTTATCTCCTTGACGCGCTCTCCAAGTCCGGGCGTCTCGGCGGCCTGGAGTATCTGAATGCCCAGTATCTTAAAGTCCCCGTCGCAGGCGACGAGAACTTCTATCCTGCTCGAATAGCCCTGTTTGCCGCCTACGGCGATATAACCCAACGGCCCTGTCGGCCCGACAGCCTTGCCGACGCCGGCATCCTTGCTCCAGCCGGCGCTTTGATCACTCTCGGCGGCCACGGGTTCGAACGCTACGGCTTCGGGAAACAGCGTCTTGAGGGCGTTCTCAAGGGTGACCCTGCTTTTTTCCAGAGTCTTTTCGTGCGTCAGCATGTAGACGCCTGAGACGCCAAGCGCCGTTGCAACGGAGATGACTCCCAGTATAAGAGCAAAACGAGGAGCGTTTTTCGTCATTTTTTCACCGCCCCGTACTTGGTGGGTCTCGTGTAGCGGTCGATGAGCGGCGTGGCCGTATTCATCAACAATATCGAGTAGCAGCAGCCCTCGGGAAAACCGTGCCCCAAAAGCCTTATCGAAGCGGTGATGACACCGCAGCCCAAGGCGAATATGACCTGTCCGCGCGAAGTGATGGGCGTAGTCACCATATCGGTGGCCATGTATACGGCTCCGAGCACGATGCCGCCGGAGAAGACCTGGTACAGAGGGAAGAAGAACCTCCCCGGCACGTCAAGTCCTATGACGTACTCCGGCAGGCCGCCAAACGCAGCAGCGCCGGGCACCTTCCATGACGGGAAGAAAAACGCGAAGAGAAACACAGTCCCCAGATACACGACGGGCACTTTCCAGTTTATGTACCCTTTGCAGATGAGGTACAACCCGCCAAGGATGATGAGAAGCGCCGAGGTCTCGCCGATACAACCGGGAATGGCGCCGAGAAAAAGGTCATTCAGGCTGGGGTACATGAGATGGACATTGCCAGCCGCGTCCGGCGCAAAACCGGCCAGTGCGTCGTTGGCAAGCGGAGTGGCAAGGGTAACAGCGTCATACGAAGAACCCGCGAGGGCATTGGGGGGAGCGGCATTTCGCACGTCCATGAAAATCCTGTGCCAGGTGTCGCCGCTGACGATGGGCCACGTCGAGGGCGTAACAGCCGCAGGGTAGGCGATCTGGACGAACGCGCGGCCGACAAGCGCTGGGTTCCAGATATTGTAACCAAGGCCGCCGAAAAGCTGCTTGGCGATGAGTATGCCGACGGCCGCGGCAACGATGACCACGTAAAGCGGCACATTGGGCGGCAGCACGAACGCAAGCAAGAGCCCCGTGATGACGGCGCTGCCGTCGCTTATGGTAATGCTCTTGCCGGAAAGCCGCTGCCAAACCGCCTCGAACACGAGACAGGAAATGACGCTTACCGCGATGACCACGCCGGCATACCAGCCGAAGAGAAAAAGGGAAAGCGCTGCTATCGGCACGAGGGTGGCGTTGACCGTCCACATGATGCGCTTTACGTCGCCGGCCTCCCGTATGTGCGGCGAAGTGGCGATGCTGAGGCGGTTGGGTTCGAACTGTTCCTCCCGGGCGGTCATTTCGCAGCCTTTCTTTCCTTCGCGCGTCTCGCGGCCAACTCGGCCTTTCCAGCCTTGATCCAATTTACAATGGGCCTTTTCGATGGGCACACGTAAGTGCAGCAGCCGCACTCGATGCAGTCAAGCATATCCGCATTCGCGGCGTCATCCACGCGCCCGGCTTCGAGGAGCACGCTCAGCTCACTGGGGATGATTGACACGGGACAGGCCCTGACGCATTTGCCGCAGCGTATGCAAGCGTGCCAGGAGTCGTCGGGCACCTCGTCCAAGAGCACCAATCCGGATGTCCCCTTTGTCACAGGGATGTCCACGGAGCGCTGAGCGATGCCCATCATGGGACCGCCCATGATGATCCTCACAGGAATCGAGGTAAAGCCCACTTCGCGCAGGACGTCGGCATAGGGAGTGCCGACGCGCACATGGAAATTGCCGGGCGAGGCGGCGCAAGGCCCCGTCACGGTCATGATCCTCTCCGTGAGGGGACGGTTAAAGGCAACGCCATAGTGAATCGCCGCGCACGTCGCCACGTTCTGAACAAGGACCCCGGCGTCCATCGGCAGGCCGCCACTCGGGACTTCGCGGCCTGTGACGGCCTTTATGAGTTGTTTCTCGGCTCCCTGCGGATATCGGGTCGGCAGGAGCAGCGCCGTCGCGTTGTCACAAAAAGCCGCCACCTTGTCAAGCACCTCGAAGGCGTCCGGCTTATTGGCCTCGACGGCGAAAAGGACCCTTTCGGCGGCTACGGCGCGCGCGGCAAGCGCCGCCCCGAGCACGATTGCCCCTGCGTCGGCGAGCATGAGCGCGTGGTCAGCGGTCAGAAACGGTTCGCACTCGGCGCCGTTAACGACGAGCGTGTCAATGCGCTTATTCTCGGGGGGAGAGAGCTTCACATGCGTGGGAAAGGTCGCGCCACCCATGCCCACGATGCCGGCATCTCGAACCTTCCGGCGGATGTCTTCGGCCGTCAGAGTCGCTGTGTCGGATTCGACGTTGCAGCCCTCGGCCCAGCGATCCTCAAAATCGTTTTTGACAACGACACACATGCCGGGGCGGCCAAGGCCGAGGAGCCTGGGCTCCACGGCGACGACTTCACCCGATACGGGGCTGTGGACTGCGGCCGAGATAAAGCCTGCGGGTTCGCCAAGGAGAGTCCCTCTTGCGACCTTGTCGCCGGGTTTGACGACAGGGTTGGCAGCGACGCCGAGGTGCTGCTGGAGCGGCACAATGAGCGTCTCGCCGACGGCGAGAGCCCGCACCGGCAGATGCTCGGTGGCATGTTTACTTTCCGGTGGATGTACGCCACCGTTGAAGGTATAAGGCATCCGGATACCTCTTGTAGAAAACGGTCTACGGCGTGACGGGCTCGGGGCCGACTTCACCGGCGGAGCCGACCGACGCGAGATACTTGCGCGTCGCGCGGTCTATCTGGCGCACGGCCTGTTTGAGGCGCTGTTCATTCTCTATGAGAGAGAGCCTCAGATACCCCTCGCCATAGTCGCCGAAGCCCCCGCCGGGCGACACGGCAATCTCGGCGTTTTCCATCAGCCAAAGCGCGAAATCGAGGGACCCCATATGCTGGAAGGCCTTTGGCATTTCGGCCCAGACAAACATCGAGGCCTTTGGTTTCTCAACCTGCCAGCCGATCCGGTTGAGGCCATCGCAGAGCACATCGCGACGTCGCTGGTAGACAAGGGCCTGCTCGGGGGCCGTCTCGGCAAACCTGCGCATCCCGACTATAGCGGCGATCTGGGCGGCCTGGAAAATGCCGTAATCATAGTAGCCCTTTATCTTCGCCAGGGCCTTGCACATATCAGCGTTGCCGGCGCAGAAACCTATTCGCCAGCCGGCCATATTGAATGGCTTTGACATCGTCGTAAACTCAACTCCGACATCCTTGGCGCCGGGCACCTCGAGGAAAGACGGCGCCTTGTATCCATCGAAAGTCGTCAGGCCGTACGCCAAATCGCTTATTACCATCACGTTGTACTTTTTGGCGTATGCGACGAGTTCCTTATAAAAGTCAAGGTCGGTCGTCATGGTCGTCGGGTTGTGGGGGAAATTGACAATGACGACCTTGGGCTTGGGCTGCAGATGGGTGGTGACGTCAACAAGGCTCTTGATGAGTTCGGGACCCGGGGCAAGCCTTACGTTTATGACGTTGCCGCCGGCAAGAATGACAGCGTACACGTGAATCGGAAAAGCCGGGGACGGCACAAGAGCCGTATCGCCCGGCCCCATAAGAGCCAGACACAGGTGGCTGAAGCCTTCCTTTGAGCCGATGGTCGCGACGACCTCGCCGGCCGGGTCGAGCTCTACACCCCAGTGCGCAGCGTAGAGCCGCGAAAGCTCCCTGCGGAGATTGTAGAGGCCGACGGAGACGCTGTACCTGTGGTTGCGGGGATCGAGAACGGCCTCACGCAGCTTCTCGGTGACGTCGTCCGGCGGAGGGTCGGTAGGATTACCCATACCGAGGTCGATAATGTCTACGCCTTTGGAGCGCTTCTGATAGAGAAGCGCGTTAAGCCTGCCAAAGAGATACGGAGGCAGGCGTTTGAGGCGTTCGGCAACCGGAATCTTATACTCTTCTGGATTTGTCATTATGGCAGTCCCACCCTGACATCGGCTTTCTGCAGGAGTTGTTGAAGATACAGGCCGGAGGCCTGATTGACTTTGGCCGCGAGCGCGGCGGAGCGAACACCGTCCTTGACGGTCTCAAAGGAGACCGCCGCGGCCGGTTGAAACGAAACGACGCGGAAGACGTAGAACCCGGACTCTCCGGCGGGAACGACGTTACTGACCTCACCGGGTTTCAAGCCGAACAGCATGTTTGCCATACTCTCGGTAATCACAACCCGTCCGTAGGGTTTCGGGAAGAAACCGTCCGAAAGCGGGCCTGGCAGGTATGAGTGATTGGACATGGTGTACTCATCCTTGGAGTATTCGGCGGCAAGTTCGGCAAAGTCCCTACCCTCCCGGGCCTGGGTAACGACGGTCTGGGCATCAGGCTGAGTCTGGGTAACTACGACCTGGATCTGAGCCTTTCGCCCGTACTGTTCGAGAAAGAACTTTTTGACCTCGTCTTCGGAGACGGTAACGCTTTTTTCGACGATTTTGCGAAGGAGCGTCTCGGTGCGGATACGCTCGCGGAAGTCGGATTCGTTCTCCCCCGCCTCGGCCAACTGCGCGCGGAAATTGCCCGGGCCGCCGGCCTCTGCGACGAGCCTGTCAACCTGTGTCTGCACCTCTTCATCGGACATGCTCAAGCCCAACCTGCGGGCCTCCTGCTGGACAACCTTGTAGCGGATTATGACGGCGAGAATCCCTTGTCCGGCCACACGCGTGCACGTGTCCACCCACTCCGCCCGGCTTATTGTTTCGCCGTTGACCATGGCGATGACGCCGGGAGGCAGTTGGGGGACGGCGGCATTCTCGACGGACGGGGCGGCCGGTCCCGCCGGCGCAACTGGAAGCTCAGGCCCCGCGGCGGCCGCGGGCGGCGCGGCAGCGCCGTCGTCCGCCGCACAAGGCAACGCAAACAAGACAAGGAAAAGCAGGGCAGCAACCACAGCAAGGCCGCTTTGGGGAGACATATATTCAATCCTTTCTAAGAAGGAAAAGACCAGAAAATCGCGCCCGTAATAGTACGCCCAATGCGAGGTCATGTCAACAGGTTTCGCCTGACGGGACGCTCCGCGTGAGAGCCTTTGGCCTTGACTTGGCAGGAACAAGGCATAATGTGTATAGCATTGTGCTAAAGTCCCCTGATGACCGGGGGCAGGCTTGGCTTTTTTGTCGAGTGAAACCCGGAAAAG
>CALMGO010000429.1 GCA_937863625.1 uncultured bacterium | reverse complement strand
TGACGAAGAACCCTCTTTTCCCGGAGGAGGAGCGAACGGCGTTCGTGCGTGCGAACACAAGCGGGATGGCCAACGTCACAGTGGAGGTATTCAATTCACTGGCGGTGGACTTCGTGCACAGCAAGGGCATCAACGTGATACTTCGCGGGATACGTACGATGTCCGATTTCGAGTACGAGTATCAGATGGCGCTGACGAACCGGCAACTGGCGGGGGACGTGGAGACGGTGTTTGTGATGGCAAGTCTGGAGTACTCGTTCATCTCGGCGCGGCTGATACGCGAGATAGTGGCATACGGGGGTTCAATAGCGGAATTCGTGCCGCCGGATGTCGAAGCGGCCTTCAAACGCAAGGCGGGCCCGCAGTAGTCAGGCGAGCAGGTCCAGGTGGTACTCCTCGGGGGGCTCATCGCGGCGCGAGTCGCGGTCGGAGTCGTCGTCGCGGCGGCGCTCACCGGCATTTACTCTTGACTGGCGGGCCTCGGCAGTCTCGGTGACGGTGTCACGGGCGAGCTGCTCCTCGCGCTGTACACGGAGCTTTCGCTGGGCGTCTTCGTCAGAGAGGGCGGCCTGGGCGGCCAGTTGCGACTTGAGAGCGATGTGGACGTTTGCGACGGCGTTCTGGATTGAATGACCGATAATCGACATTTCTCCCCTCCATGGGAGACATTTCCCGGTCGGTTTCCGAGCGAGCCCATCCGTGGGCTAGCTTACGAACTCTTCCTTTCTATCGGCCAGAAGTTTGCGCAGCCTTAAGAGAATGGCGGCATGCATCTGGCTCACACGGGACTCCGACAGGCCGAGGGTCTCGCCGATTTCCTTCATGGTGAGTTCCTCGTAGTAGTACAGGACGATGATCAGGCGCTCTTTTTTATTCAAGCCGCGGGTGATGAGTTCCTTGAGATCCTTTTGCTGGATCTGACGAAGGGGGTTTTCGCTGCGGCTGTCCTGGACGATATCGAGTTCCTTAACGCCGTCGTCCTCGTCCTCGCCCCAGCGGCGGTCAAGGGAGGTCATGGAAACGGCGTTGGCCTCCTTGACGATGTGGTAGTACTCGGACATGGGAACGCCCATCTGGCGGGCCATCTCCTCCTCGGTCGGATTGCGTCCGAGTTCCACGCGCAGGGTATCCCATGCGGCGTCGAGGCGGTGGGCGCGGGAACGCACGAGGCGCGGGACCCAGTCTTCGCTTCGCAACTGATCGAGTATTGCGCCGCGGATACGCGGGGTGCAGTAAGTTTCGAACTTGACGCCGCGGTCAAGGTCAAAAGCATCGATGGCGCCCATCAGGCCAAAGACGCCCGCGGAGAAAAGGTCGTCGAGTTCGACGCCGCGGGGGAGTTTGCCCCAGATGCGCTCAGCTGTGTATCGCACAAGCGGCAGGTAGCATTCGACAAGGGTATCGTAATACTCCTTGGCGTGGGTGCGCTTGTACTCGACCCAGATGCGTGCGACGTGTTTTTTGTCAGTCCTTTTCATTTATCTTCCTCTTTGGAGTCGTCCGTCGAGACGGTCAGTTTCTGAAGGTCAGGTTCCGGGTAAAGCGGGATGCGGGCATCAACGGCCTCTTCGAGGGCCTTTTCGGCGACAAAGCCGGCAACGTATCCAACGAGGCACATGGCCACGGCGGCGACGATGCAGCGGCCAAGCGCGGTCGAGAAGGCGGCGGACTTGACGGCGGATATGACCGCCATCACGGCAAAGCCGAGCAGTCCGAGCATCGAAGCGAGCTTACGCCTCACGTCTTACCTCCCGAACAGTTTCTTGAGTTTCGTGATAAATCCCGCGCCGGCGGCGGCGGGCTGGAGCTTTTCGAAGCGCGACTGGAGTTTCTTTATGCATAGCGCTGCCGGGCTGGCCGGGAAGGCCGCAAGCAACGGGCGGCGGCTCCGGACGGCGCGCGAAAGGTAGTGGTCGGAGAGGACGAAGCCCGCGTACTGGACGGGAAGTCCGAGAAAACGTCCGGCAACGGAGATGATCCGTGCGGCGGTGGCGGAGGCCTCGCGGGCGGAGGATGCCTGGTTGACGACGAGCGAAATCGTGCCGTGTTCGCGTTCGCGGCTGATGAGCTTGACGGCTGCATATGCATCGGTAATGCTGGTGGGGTCCGGCGTGGTGACGACAAGGCAGTCGTCGGCGGCGGCGGCTATCTTGACGACGTTTCGCGCGACGCCTGCGCCGGTGTCTATGACAATAACGTCGGAGGTCTGCTCGAGAGTCTGCATCTCCGCGAGGAAGCGGGTGCGGTCATCATCGGGAAGGTCGGCCATGTATGCAATACCGCTGGCGCCGGGGATAAGGTCAATGCCGTATCCGGTGGCGAGGGCTACGTCGCTCAGGCGGCGCTTTCCGGCGATGACGTCGGCAAGGCCGGCGGAGGAGGAAAGGCCGCACAGGACATCGAGGTTGGCAAGGCCAAGGTCGGCGTCGATCAGCACGACGCGGCGGCCGACGCGAGAGGCGGCAATGGCAATGTTAAGCGCTATGTTGGATTTGCCGACACCGCCTTTGCCTGACGTAACGGCGATGACGCGAGCACGGGAGCGCACGTCAGCGGCAAGCCTGCGGAGGCGGGTGGCCTGATCAAGCGTCAAGGGACACCTCCCCGGCAATCAGCGCCGCGAGGCGCTGGGGGCATGCCGTTTCAATATCGTCCGGAACGTCCTGACCGGTCGTGATATAACTGACGGGTTGTCCGGCCATTGAAGATATATCGAGGAGTTTGCCGTATGCCGGCAACTCGTCGAGTTTGGTCAGAAGGACTCGGTTGGGACGGTAGACGGAGAATTTATCGGCGACATCCCTTATGGCTGATGCCTCAGCGGTGGCGGAGATGACGAGATGGGTCTGGTCCGGACGCTTTCGCTGGAAGAAGCCCTTGAGGTCATTTATCTTGAGCGTGTCCCGCTGGCTGCGGCCGGCGGTGTCAACAAGGATCAGCGAACAGGAACTCAGGCGCTGGAGAGCCTCGGCCATCTCAGGGGGGGTAAGGACGACTTCGAGGGGGACGTCGATGATGCGGGCATAGGTGCGCAACTGCTCGACGGCGGCGATGCGGTAGGTATCGAGAGTGATGAGGCCGACGGGCTTTCGTTCGCGCAACGCGAAGTGAGCCGCAAGCTTGGCAATGGTGGTGGTCTTGCCGACGCCGGTCGGGCCGACAAAGGCGACGACAGAAGGCGCACCAGGAACCCCGGTTGAAATGGGGGGGGCGATTTTCACGCACTCGG
>CALMGO010000428.1 GCA_937863625.1 uncultured bacterium | reverse complement strand
AGCAATCCTCGCCCACGAAGGCGCGGTAGAGGTTGCCGATCAGCGCCGCCAGCGAGTCGTAGACCTTCACATCCTCCTCAAAGAAGTGAAACATCCGCGTGAAATGCCACCGCTCCTGCGCCCGGCAGTATTCTATGAGCCGCCTGGCCGTCCACCCGGACTCTCCGACTACCGTCTCAAGCGACGACGGGGAAAGGGCCCTCGTCGCCTCTATAAACCGTCCCCTGGCCCTCTGGAGGTCTTTTGCCAGGCGAAAAAGGTCACTTCTCGGCATTCTGTAGGCCCATGTCCGCGCTTTCCCGCTTCACACGCTGCGATTATACCAGAAGGCTGCCGTGTGGCAACCGCCATGACGCCGCCTCGAAGGCGCGTGCCTCCGCCAGATTCCTTGCCCTAACTCATTGCACAGGCATAAGTTGCGCTATCCCCCCGCCGCCTGTCACCTCGATTGAAGGCGTCCGCCGGGAAAAACCCTACCAAATCCCGCAAATGTGGTATAATCACGGCGCGTATGTCAGGGGGAGTACCATAATACAGTCCGCGCGACTACAGCACTTGACGCCTTGCAACGCAAAGGGGAAAAATGTCGTCATACAAGCGGCTGTTTGTGACCGGCGGCTGCGGTTTCATCGGTTCTAATTTCATTCGCTACGCGTTAGCCAACCGCAGCGACGTCCATGTCCTCAACTTCGACAAGCTCACCTACGCCGGCAACGCCGAAAACCTCGCCGACATTGAATCCGATGAACGCTACTCTTTCGTCCGTGGCGACATCGCCGACCGCAAGGCCGTCTCAGATGCGCTCTCCGACGACTTCGATGCAGTGATAAATTTCGCCGCCGAGACCCACGTCGATCGCTCCATCCTCGACGCAGGGGAGTTCATCACCACAAATGTCCTCGGCACCCAGGTGCTCCTCGAAGTGGCAAGGCAAACGTCCGTTAGCCGATACGTGCAGATATCCACCGACGAGGTCTACGGATCGCTCGGCTCCACCGGATACTTCACCGAGAAGACCCCGCTCGCGCCCAACAGCCCCTACTCCGCTTCAAAGGCCGCCGCGGACCTCATCGTGCGTTCATACCATCACACGTTTGGCCTGGGCGTCGTCATAACGCGTTGCTCGAATAATTTCGGACCGTACCAGTTCCCGGAAAAACTCATCCCCCTTTTCGTCACAAACGCACTTGCCGATGAGAAACTGCCTCTCTACGGAGATGGCCTCAACGTCAGGGACTGGATATATGTTGATGACCACTCAAGCGCCATTCTCGCGGCGCTCGAGAGGGGCACGGTCGGCGAAGTTTATAATATTGGCGGCGGCAACGAGCGCTCCAATGTCGAAATTACCCGCGCCATTCTCGCCGCCCTCGGCAAGGATGGGAGCCTTATACATTTCGTCAAGGACCGTCCCGGGCATGACAGGCGTTACGCCATAGATTCGCAAAAGGCCCGGCGCGACCTCGGCTGGAAACCTCTCCACTCGTTTGGAGACGCCCTGGAGGCTACGGTGCGCTGGTACGTCGATAACCCCACATGGTGGCAGCGCGTCAAGTCCGGAGAATACAGGGACTATTACCAGAAACAGTACGGGAGCCGGTAAGACAACTAAGGGAGGGGGACTATGAGAATTCTCGGCATCGATCCTGGTACGAGGACGGTTGGATACGGCGTCATCGAGTTGAACGGCAACCACCTGCGCGCGGTTGACTACGGCCACATCGACGCAAGTCTCACCGATGATTACGCAAGGCGCTTCGCGTATATTCACGAGCAGCTCCACCGCGTCATTCTGCGCAACCACCCCGACGTCGCCGCCATCGAGGAGGTGTTCAGTTCCAAGGCGCTAAAGCGCTCGATAGAAATCGGCGAGGGCCGCGGCGTAGCAATACTCACCAGCGCCCTTGCGGGGCTTCCCGTCGCGAGTTACAGCGTAAAGACCGTCAAGAAAAGCGTGGTCGGCAACGGCAACGCCCAAAAGGCCCAGGTCCAGAAAATGGTCAAACTCCTTCTCGGGCTCACCGAGATTCCAAAGCCCGACGACGCCGCCGACGCCCTGGCGATCGCCATATGCCACAGCCACCGCTGTCACAAAGTGCCGCTCGAAAAATCGTCCCTCAAGCACGCCGAGGCCTACTAAAGAGTTCATAATGAGGGACTGTAATGGGCGACTCTGAACGCGAGATGCTCGAGACGCCCGCGCGATTTGTCAAAGGGGTGGGACCGCGGGGAGCGGACCTCCTCGCCCGCCTCTCCATCCACTCCGTCAAGGACCTCCTCTACTATCCGCCGCGCTCGTGGCAGGACCGAACCGGCGTGATCCCCATAGCAAAGGCGCGCCAGGGAGAGCGCGGCATGTTTCTCGGGCGCGTCATCGACATGCGCCTCAAGAAAATGGGATGGCGAAAATCTCTCTTTGAAGTCATCATCGAGGATGACTCCGGCGATATCGCGGCGACCTGGTTTAATCAACCCTACATGGCCGATAAATTCTCGAACGTCGAAAAGATCCTCGTCTGGGGAAAGGTCACAAAATACCGCAAATCCCTGCAGATCGTTTCGCCTGAGTTCGAGATGATCACGCCGGATAAGGACGAGGACGGTGTGACTGACTACTCCGGCATAGTGCCCGTCTACCCCCTTACCGAAGGCCTCACGCAGAGACGCCTTCGCGCCGTCATGTCAAACTGCATGAACGCGCACCTTGCCGCCGTCGAGGACATGCTCGACGACTCCGTTAGAAAGAAACGCGAACTTCCTCCCGAACGCGTCGCTATCAGAAATCTCCACTTTCCTCCCGACGAAGACGCCCGCGATGCCGCCCTCAGAAGGCTCAAGTACGACGAACTTTTCATCCTCGAAACCGCCATGGCCATAAGGCGTGAAAATATCCGCCGAAGCGGCGGCGCTCCCCGCATAGATGTCTCCCCTAAGGTAAACGAGCACATCAGGAGGCTCTTCGACTTTCAGTTTACCGCCGAC
>CALMGO010000427.1 GCA_937863625.1 uncultured bacterium | reverse complement strand
TTGCCTGGCGGCCTACCTCGAGGGGCTCGAAGCGCTCCAGCGCGATACGGACGCCGCAGGCAGCATTTAAGCCCAGTTTTGTCCGCGCCCATGGGAACTTGCCGCTGCATGCGCCGGTTTATACTCACAATGCTCCCAAAAAGAACTTTTTCTAAAATTCCAAGAGTTTCTTGACAGGGCTTGCCCCCACTCTTACCCTATCGGCGCGAAAGGCATGAATTGAGAGCAGCGGCTTTACGCGCTCGCATGTGACATACCGGACACCATCGGAGGCCGCCGCGCGGTTGCCTCCGTCTCTGAGATATCAAGTGTTGGAATACCAGGAGGGATAAGAGATGAGTACCGATAAGGCCAAGTTCGCCGAAACCCACGAATGGGCGCGCGCCGAAGGCGACATCGTCACAGTCGGAATATCCGACTACGCCGTGCGCGAACTCCGCGATATCACCTACGTCGACCTGCCCGCCACCGGCGAAAAAACCAGCATGGGAGACCCTTTCGGCGAGGTTGAAAGCGTAAAAACCGTCGCCGAACTCGTCGCGCCCTGCGACGGCGAGGTGGTTGCCGTCAATGACGCGGTCGTCGACGACCCCGCAGTCCTGTCCAAGGACCCCTACGGCGACGGATGGCTCATCAGGATCAAGGCCTCCGACCTTGACCAGCTCGACGAACTCATGACCCATGAAGAGTATGACTCGTTCATCGAGGACGAGGACGAAGACGACGAAGACGACGAGGAAGACGAGGACTTCGGCGGCGACGAGGACGAAGACTTCTAAAGAGGAAAAAATAGGTGTCGGCCGGGAAAGAACATCCTTATCTGCCGACAACTGACATCCAAAGGGCCGAAGCGCTTGAGGCCGCGGGGCTTACCGAGGAATACCTCGTCCAGAGCATCCTGCCGGACCTCAGGCTGCAAAAGCCGCTTGACATTCCAAGAGCCCTGAGCGAGCCTGAACTTACACGCCACGCGCGTCTTTGCGCCGGCCGTAATTCCACCACCGCTGAGGCAGCCTCTTTTCTGGGTGCCGGTTGTTATGACCATTTCATACCGGCCGCGGTTGACGCCGTGGCCGCGCGTGGTGAGTTTCTCACCGCGTACACGCCCTACCAGGCTGAGGCAGGCCAGGGAACGCTCTCCGCTATTTTCGAATACCAGACCATGATCGCCTCCCTCACCGGCGCCGATGTCTCAAATGCCGGAGTCTATGACGGCGCGACCGCCGTCGCCGAGGCGGTACTCATGGCAAAACGCCTCCATCGCAAATCGTCCAAAGTCGTCGTCTCGGCGTCGCTCCACCCCGAATACATCGAGACGCTCCGCACCTACGTGCAGTTTACCGACATCGAGATCATTACAACGCGCTTGGAAAACGGCGTAACCAATGTCGCTGATATAGCCGCCAATGCCGCCGGCGCGTTTGCGGTCGTCGCAGCCAACCCCGGCTTCCTCGGCTCCATCGAGCCGCTCAGGGACATCTTCGACGTCGCGCGCGCCCAAGGCGCTCTCTCCATCGCCGTTGTCAACCCCTTCACCCTCGGTGTGCTCGAAGCGCCCGCACTCCTCGGCGCCGATATCGTCTGCGGCGACGGACAGCCGCTCGGGTGTTACCAGTACTACGGCGGGCCGGCGTTTGGATTCATGGCCACCCGCATGGAATACATCCGCCAGCTGCCCGGACGCGTGGCGGGCGAGACGCGCGACGCCTCCGGCCGCCGCGGATTTACCCTTACGTTTCAGACGCGGGAACAGCACATCCGCCGCGAACGCGCCACATCCAATATCTGCACCAACCATGCGTTGATGTCGCTTCGCGCCACCGTGTACCTCTCGCTCCTGGGCCCGCGCGGACTCCGCGAGGCCGGCGAAGCGTCAACGGCCCTGGCGCACTACGCCGCGCGAAAGATAGCAGCCGTCGACGGCTACAGCCTCGTCTACGACGCGCCGTTCTTTAACGAGTTTGCAGTCACTTGCCCGCGCCGCGCAGCCGACGTCGTCCGCGACGTCCGCGGCGATGGGATTCTCGCCGGCGTCCCGCTCGAAAGATTTTTCCCCGGCCGCGAAAAAGACCTCCTCGTTGCCGTCACCGAAAAACGCACCGTCGATGAAATCGACGCCCTCGCTGCTGCGCTTGAGCGTGCAGGAGGCCGCACATGACACCCGAAAATACCGCCGCCGGGCCGCTTATCTTCGAATACTCCTCGCCCGGCAGGCGAGGCATGCTCTTCGAACCGGTTGCCGCCCCCGCAGCTCCCGCGCCCCCCTGGGCCGCGCGAAAAAACCCGCCGCTTCTCCCCGAGACGAGCGAGGTCGAGGTCACCCGCCACTACACGCGCCTCTCGCATCTTAATTTCTCCGTCGACACGCACTTCTACCCTCTCGGCTCCTGCACCATGAAGTACAACCCCCGTGCCAACGAACGCCTCGCCGCCCTCGACGGGTTCACCGCCGCGCACCCCTATCAGGATGACGCCGACGTAGAGGGGCTTCTGGAGGTGCTGTGGAATCTCCAGAATTACCTCGCCGAAATCGCCGGCCTTGACGCCGTGACTCTTTCGCCCGCCGCCGGCGCACACGGCGAACTCGCCGGCATGATGGTCATCGCCGCCTACCACCGCGACCGCGCTGACAAACGCAATGTCGTGCTCATCCCCGACAGCGCCCACGGGACCAACCCCGCAAGCGCCGCGCTCTGCGGCTTCGTTCCGGAGGTTATCGCCACCGACGCCGAGGGGCGCATCGACCGCGCTGCGCTCCGCAAACGCGCCACCGGAGACGTGGCCGCCCTCATGGTCACCAACCCCAACACCCTTGGCATATTCGAAAGCCACATAAAGGAAATATCCGCCATACTCCACGACGCCGGCGCCCTCGTCTACATGGACGGCGCCAACATGAACGCCCTCATGGGCATCACGCGCCCGGGTGATTTCGGCGTCGATGTCATGCACTACAACCCGCACAAGACCTTCAGCGCCCCTCATGGCGGCGGCGGACCCGGAGCAGGCCCTGTGGCCGTGAGGAAGATGCTCGAACCCTACCTGCCCGTCCCGCGTGTGATTAAGCGGCAGGAGGGATTTGCCCTCTCCTGCGACGCGCCCAAATCCATCGGCAGGGTGCGCTCCTTCGCAGGCAATATAGGGGTGCTCGTAAAGGCTTACCTTTATATCCGCTCCATGGGCCCGGACGGCCTCGCGCGTGCCGGTAACATGGCCGTCTTCAACTCCGACTACCTCCGCGCAAAGGTTTCCAGGATTCTTCCCCTCGCGTATCCGACCAATACCCGCCATGAATTCGTCGTCACCGCCGAAAAGCTCGCGAAGAAAGGCATACGAGCCCTCGATATCGCGAAGCGCCTGCTCGATTATGGCTTTCACCCGCCGACCATATACTTCCCGCTCATCGTCCACGAGGCGCTCATGATCGAGCCGACCGAGACCGAGAGCCCGGAGACGCTCGACGCCTTTGCCGCCGCCCTTGCAGCCATAGTCGAAGAGGCCCGCACAAACCCCGAGATTGTCACAAGCGCTCCTCATACGATGCCTGTCGGACGCCTCGACGACGTCCGCGCCGTTAAAGAACCGCGCCTCACATGGACTCCCCCCGAAAACAAAGATGTCTCCTGACGATGCAACCGACTCGTGGCGTCTGGTCATCGACGACGCCCTTCCCGCCGCCGTCAATATGGCCCGTGACGAGGCCCTGCTCCTCGGTGGCCGTGACCGCGCGACTCTGCGGTTCTACGCGTGGCGCCCCTATGCATGGAGCCTCGGCTATTTCCAGCGATGGAAGGATTTCGCAGCATTTGCCGAGGCGGGCACTCCCATCGCGCGTCGTCTCACAGGCGGAGGTGCGATATACCACGCAGATGAGCTTACCTACAGCCTGACCGGGCCGTTCGGCAAAGGTGTTTTTCCACGCCGCGCCGCCGATATTTTCGAGAAGGTACACCTCGCGATACGAGACGGCCTGCGCGGGCTTGGTGTAAATGCCGAGTTAAGCGACGCGCCCACCGGCCGCAGCGCCGATATATGTTTTGAAAAACCGCAGAAATACGACATTGTCGTATCCGGCGCCAAACTCCTCGGCAGCGCGCAGAGACGCCGGGGCGGGCGGTTTCTGCAGCACGGTTCGCTGCCGCTTTCGCCCAATCTTTACGCGCCTTCTGCACTTTCTCTCGGCCAACTCGTTGAAAAACGCCTCGATACCGCGACAATAGTCCGTGCGCTCTCGTTGGCGTTCGAAAACGCCTTTGAAGTCTCCCTCGTTGCGGGGACTCTCGACGCCGGCGAAGAGAAAACCGCCGCCGGCCTTGCCGCCGGAAAATACGGCAGTCGCGAATGGAACTGCAAACGTTAGAAAAGGGGTCGTCATGGATTTTGTCAAGCTCGCCCGAAGCGTCGAAAAGGAAATAATCGCCACGCGCAGAGATATTCACGCGCATCCCGAGATGGCGTTTGAAGAGGAGCGGACGGCGCGCCTCGTCGAAAAGCGCCTGCGCTCCTTCGGCATAAAGACGCGCCGCATGGCCGGCACGGGCGTCGCAGGCTATCTCGATGTTGGGTGCGCAGGGAAGACGATCGCGCTTCGCGCCGATATCGACGCGCTCCCCATCGTCGAGGAGACCCGGCTCCCCTACGCGTCAAAGAACCAGTACATGCACGCATGCGGCCACGATGCGCACACCGCGATTCTCCTCGGCGTTGCGAAGGTCCTTGCCGCGCATAAAAACGAACTCTCCGGCAGCATACGCTTTATTTTTCAGCCTTCAGAGGAGTTCCCCCCCGGCGGAGCCAAAGGCATGGTCGCCGAAGGCGTCATGAAAGGCATCGACGAGGTCTACGGCCTCCACGTGCTCTCGAAAGTGAAAAGCGGCTTCCTCGTTGCCGACGCCGGACCCATCATGGCCAATGTCGACGACGTGACCGTCACCATCAAAGGCCGCGGCGCGCACGGCGCGACGCCTCAGTTCTCGATAGACCCCGTTCTCACCGCATCGGAAGCGATTGTCGCCCTCCAGCAGATCGTCTCGCGAAATGTCGACCCGATGGAGTCAGCCGTCATCTCCATCTGCATGATAAACGCCGGAAGGGGCTACAATATTATCCCGGAGGCGTGTCAGTTTCGCGGGACGGTGCGCACGTTTTCAAAGGCGCTCAGGAACAACATGCCGCGCATGATAAAGCGTGTCGTG
>CALMGO010000426.1 GCA_937863625.1 uncultured bacterium | reverse complement strand
CGAGTTGTTAAGCGCAAACATCTCCTCGTCCCCAGGCTGGCTCCGCCCGCCGATGACAACGCTGTTGTGGCTGACCGTTGAGTTCCAGTAGCGCCATATGGTCGATTCCCTGTCGAGGTCCTCCGTGCAGCATTTGTGCCCCGCTCCCGAGATCTCAAGGTGCAGCTTGTCCGCGTGACCGTGACCGTTGCCGAACGGGCCGAATTTCATCACCGCCTGCGTGGCATTGGAGCCCCAGTAAGCGTCGCCCTCGACACTCCTGAGAACAGCGTACCCCGCCTGCGGATATATGCTCGACTTCGCCGCAAAGCTCGCCGCCGCAGGCAGCGCCCTCCCTTTGGCCAGCGTCAGAAAGTGCGCCCCGAATATCTGCGACCCGGTTTCCCCGCGCCCGCCCATCGCCAGCAACCGCGCCGCGCGCCTGTCGCCGTATATGCTCCACGCCGCCTCCGTTATCCAGTGGGCCGACATCGGCCCTTCCGCCTGGCCGTAGTCTCCCATCGAAGGACACGTCGTGTCAGGCCTCAAAAGGCCGAACTGCGCCGTAAGCGCCGTCTGCAGGTCCTTCCACTGCGGCCGGGGACATTCCTTCTCATCCGCCGGATAGAAAGGCATATCGTAGTCGCCCGTGCTCCCGCCCCGGAAGGCAAGCGACAGTTCGTTCTCCACTTTCACCTTGAGAGGGTCTCCCTGCGCCCCGGCCCCCTTTGCCGCGAGTGCCGTTACGAGCATCGGCAGGACGGAAAACTGCTGATACACCGTCGCCGACTGTTCATAAGACATCCCGTCGTCGAAAAACATGTGTGCAAGCCTCTCGCAATACGAGTCCGGCCCGTCCATGACCTCGCGCGCAATCTCCTCGTCGCCGTAGAGAAACGCCGTCATGGCCGCTCTGCACATCGGCCATGCGCCGTGATTGGACATGTGTTTGGAATGCATCGAGTCGATCAAGTCGGGGATGCTCGTGTGAAACATGCGTCTGAGCGCTTCGCGTTCCGCCGCGCTCCACTGGCAGATATCCCATACGAGGTCGTACGCAATAGCGAGCGTGATGAGGTAGAGTTGGACGAGCCACCCGTACCCGTGATGGTACCCCGGCGCCTCGTGCCCGGCGTATAGAAGAAGCGCTTTTCTTGCCCGCGCGGCAAAGACCGCAGATTTCTTCTCGTCTCCGCCCGCGCGGTAGAGCGCGGCAAGATATGCCGCGTTAAGCGTCTCGATCGCCGCAGCGTCTCCTACTATGCCCGCCGGGAAGACAGGCCTCGGCGTCGCCGCGCGTTCGAGCGCGCGAAGAGCCCGCACGGCGGACTCTTCCTTTTTCTCGAAGACGGCCTTCGCCTTCGCGGCCGTCTCGCGTGCCGTCGTCAGGAGAAAAGGGTGCTTCCTTCCATCGGCGATATACCGCGTGAAAGAGCGCTTCATTGAATACCTGTCCAGCCGGGCCGGGCCGCGCCCACCGCGCCGTGCCGCCTTTAGTATTTGCCGTATTTGTCCACGAGTTCCATCATGTACTGGAAATTCTCCAGCGGCACCGTGTCCGGCACGCTGTGGTCGCTGTGGATGATAAAGCGCGCACGCGCCTTCTTGCACGCCTCTATCTTGCTGACGACTTCCTCTTTGAGTTTGTCTTTGGGCCCCGACATCGCCTGCACGGATATGTTGCCCATGAATGCGACTTTGTCGCCCCACTCGCCCGCGAGTTTCCTCACGTCCATGCCCGCGTTGACCTCCAGCGGCTCCAGGCAGTCGACCCCCGCCTCCAATAGCATCGGTATCGCCTCCGTAGGATTGCCGTCGCTGTGGTAGACGACCCGGAGTCCGTTGTCGTTCTTGAGATACCCGACGACGTTCTTGAGGTGGGGAAGTATCATCTCGCGGTACATCTGCGGAGAAAAAAGCAGCCCGTTCTTGTACGCGATGTCTCCCCCGATAAAAACCCCGTCCGGCTTATATCCCTTGCTGAAAAGCATCTCTACCGACCCCAGCACGAGCTTCTCGTATGCCTCGAATATCTCCTTCAAGAGTTCCGGCTCCATGGCCATTTTCATCAGGACGTTTTCGTCGCCCATCTTGGCCATGGTGAATTCATAAGGGTCCGGCACTTCCATAATCTCGAAAATCTCGTCGAGCGTCGTGCACTTCTCCCGCACAGCCTTCACTTGCGCCAGCGTCCCCTGGTTGTACTCAAACATGTAGTTGCCGTAATACCCGAATGCAAACCGGTGCTCGTCGGGCACGAGCCTCTCTTTGAGACGCTCCCAGTCCTCCCTGCCGGAAATGGCGTGCTTGAGCGGCATGGGGACTCCGGATTTGCCCTTCCAGTACTTGATGTGAGCGCCGTCGGCATCGCTGACTATCTGGTAGTCGTCGGTCTCTTCGAGGACTTTTTCTTCCAGGAGAAATGAGCATATCACCCGCGTGTTCATCCGGATGTCCATCTTGAAATGGTCGCTCGCGTGGACGTCCGCCGGCAGCCCCTCTTTGCGCCATCGTGCGCGCGTCTCCGGCCACGGAGCGTCGGCCCTGCCGATGCGGTCCGGGATTTCGCCTGACAAAAGCATCCTGATTCGCTCCTTCGAGTTCATCGACATCTCACGCGCTCCTGTTCTGCCGGTTAACGGTTGGTAAAGACCAGGCCGGTAAGTTTACACATGCTGCCCTCGACTTCAAGACTCTCTCTTTCCTCCATAACTCCCGAAAACCGTTGACTTTTCCCCCGCACCGTATATCTTAGCCCAAAACCGCTCACCTGCCGGGGAAGCGAAATGATCGACCTGCACAGCCACACGCTCTTTAGTGACGGATGCCTCCTGCCCGCCGAACTCGCCCGAAGGGCCGAGGCCGCCGGCTACGCCGCCCTCGCCTTCACCGACCATGCCGACTCCAGCCGCATGGAGTTCGTCGTAAACGGCCTCGTCAAGGCCGTCCGCGATTTGCAGCCCTTCTTCAAGATGCGCCTCCTGCCGGGAGTTGAGATTACCCACTGCCCGCCGGGCCAGATCGCTGACATGGTCTCGCTCGCGCGCAAACTCGGCGCGCAAATCGTCCTCTGCCATGGCGAGACGCTCGCGGAGCCCGTCAAGTCCGGCACCAACAACGCCGCCATATCCGCCGGCGTCAATGTGCTCGCTCATCCCGGCCTTATAACACCGGAGGACGCCGCCCTTGCCGCGCAAAAGGGCGTCTGCCTCGAAATATCCGCCCGCTCCGGCCACAGCCTCTCAAATGGCCATGTCGCCGCAGCAGCCCTCGCCGCAGGAGCTTCTCTCGTGTTCGGAACCGACACTCACAGCCCCGAAAATATCTGCCCAAGGCTCAAAGCCGAGGCCATAGCCCGAGGGGCCGGGCTCTCCGCCAAACACGTCCAGGCGCTTTTCGAGCGCGCATGGCAGTTCTTCAAGGCCACGTAAACAGGGAGATGGAAATGAGGATTTCACGGTTTGCCTTGTGTCTCACCCTGGCCGCCGCAGTCCTGTGTGGCTGCCAGCAGTCCCAAAACCGCACCCGCTCCGATCAGCCCCTCATGCCCGTCCAAAACCCCGTTATTTCGGACATCCCGGTGCCCATCGGGTTCAGGCTCGACCTCAAGCATACTTTTTACAACTCCACTTCCGGCTTGCGCACCGGATATGTCACTTATGCCGGCAGGGGCAAGACTCCCGCGCTCCTCGATTTCTACAAGGACAATATGCCCATGTCCGGCTGGGTTCTCGTCAGGGAATCCACAAATCCCTCTTCCGGCTCCTTTACGCTCCATTTCCAGAAGGAAAACGAAGGCACGGACGTCAAGCTCACTCCCGGCGTGTTCTCCTTTGATGTTGTTGTCTCCTTCTACCCGCTCAGCCCGTCGAGGAAATAAGGCCGTCCGCAGCATGGATTCAAATAACCGCGTATTTCCTCTGGAAATCCGGCGCGTCAGGGTTATCATATTTGACTGTTTCGTTTCAGGCGCTTTCGCCTGCTCACAGGTTCTTTGGAAAACTCTAAGGTAATCGAATATGCACAAGTACCGCAAACCCCCGCAGGATGTCACCGAAGAGACCGTATTCTTCCTGAAACATTACTCCCGCCAGTTCATTGAATGGTCCCGGAAGAACCAGGATCATCTGGTTACCGGCATTCTCGTCGTATCTCTCCTGCTCCTCGGGGCCGTTGTCTATCAGCGTTATGCCAAGTCCAGGGGCTCAGAGGCCTGGAGTGAAGTAACGCTCTCAACCACCGTTCCCGAGATGGAGTCTGCCGTCGCGAGATTCTCCTCCACGCAGGCCGGCCCATTCCTCAAGCTGCGCCTCGCCGATCGCTACCGTGACGAGGGCACCCTCGAAAAGGCCGAGAGCGTCTACCTCTCCGTGACTGGCTTACCCGGCGATTTCGGACCGCGCGCCCGAC
>CALMGO010000425.1 GCA_937863625.1 uncultured bacterium | reverse complement strand
TGGCCCGGTTCCCCTGGTAATCTCTTGCCCGCGGCGACTCAGTTTGTATCATATTTGCCGGTTTGATATTCTATCAAGGCCCCGCGCAGCATGCAAAGCCCCCGTGAACTGTACCGGCGGCTTCTGCCGGCGACCCGCCGGGTTCCAGTGCATCGGTATAATCTTATTTTTCACCGTGTACCTTTTGGAACAAATCCGCTTTTTCTTGCGTCTTAAGTCATGGAATTTGAATTTCGCCTTTTCAGTACTGCCTCCTCGGTTGTTGCTGCTAAGGCGGTTTGCAAGGGAGGTGCGCTGGGGGCGTGCCTCCCTGCTTTTTTTATTCCGGCTGCTTCGTTAGCAGCGACGTGAGGTATTTCCCGACGGCCTCTCCCACCGCCTGGTGCCCCCCTTCGCTCCAGTGAACGTTGTCGGCAAAGGCCCCTTTATATGTGCCCGCAGGCATGCCCGCAAAGACCTTCGATGTGTCAGAATAAGCCAGGCCCTTCTCGGCGGCAATATCCGCGTAGACTTTGCCGTAGCGCTCCGGGATTCCCGGCTTGTCGGAGATGGGGGCAGGCCCCAATAGCAATATCTCGGCATCCGTCGAGCCGCGCAGTTTGTCGATTAAAAGCGACATCGTCCTGCGGACCCTCGCGTCGGGAAATTCGTAAATGGCGTCATTTGCCCCCAGAAGCACTATGACGAGGTCCGGATTCTCCGCGGCCACCTGGTGCCCTATCCTTATAATCCCCTCCGCTATCGTATCGCCGCTCACTCCGGCGTTTACGGTTTGGATCTTCACGCCGGTAAATGCCTCGCCGAGTTTCGCTGCGGCCACCTGGAAATACAGCCCTCCCTTTCGCCCCTCCCGCGACACCTGCGCACCGAAAGTAATCGAGTCTCCCAGAGCGACTATCTTGATGCCCTCGCCTGCGGCAAGCTTCGCAGCCGTCTTGGCGAGTTCGGCCGAGCCCTCCGGGGCCTTCGGCGATTCGGGCACGGCTACGTCGGCCAGATACAACGGCCTGACCGCGTACGCGCATGAACCCCAGTCCGCGCGGCTGCCGAAACTGAAATTGCTCACCTTGGCCAGGTCGAGAGCGGCATCCTTCACGTTGTCGTTTATCTGGAAAAACTCCTCCCACGGTATCTCGATGCGCGTCCACTCTTTTGAGACCAGCGGAAAGACCGCCTGGAATATGTTCGTGTAGTCGTCCGTGCGTATCTCGATGAGTCCGAATGTCTTCGAGCCGTCGCCTTTAGCGTCAAAGGACAGCCCGCTCATGAGCGGACCCTTGGTCGCCAACACGTTCTGAATGGCAGGCTGAACGTATGCCATGCCGCTTTTTGCGTCGCGCTTGAACGCGAGTTCCAGACGCCTTGCTCCGTCCGCGTCGGTCTTGACCTCGGCCGTCACCGACCCGGGACTCTTCTCCTGTATCCTGAAAGGCGTGTCAAAATCGTACAGGAGCACCCTCTCGGATTTTTCGCCCGCCGTCGCAAGCCCTGCGCACAGTAAGATTGCAAGCACCATCAGCCTTCGCATTGTCCGTCCTCCTTCGATTGTCACTGTGGTTGATTGCCGCAACACGCCACAGGCCAAGCATAAGACCGCCCTCGTCCATTTGCAAATATCATCTCTTTGCCGGTGTTGTAACTTGTCGAGTACCGTGTGCGCTGTTATATTCAAACCAGTCCCGGAAACGATTCTGTCTCCCAGGAGGGTATGCTCATGCATCACGCGCGCCGTTCTGCGCTTTTGCCGGTCATGTTTCTCTTGTGCTCCGTCGCTTTCGCGCAGGAAAAACCCGAGCCGAGAAACCTCGCCGTGCTCTTTCCCGCAGACACGATGCTCTACGTCGAGGTGCCCAGCCTGCCGGAGTTTATCAAGGCGTCTCGCGCCACCGGCGTCGTCGGTCTCTGGGATGACCCGTCGATGCTCGCAATCAAAACATACGTCGAACTCACCTCCGGCCCTTCCGTGGACTCCCGTGACGCGCTCACCATTTTTCGCGCCCTGCGCCAGTTCGCCCTCGCCGTCCCCGGCTCGGCCGCATTCGGCCTCGTCCCCGGCACCGGAGGCCCGCAGTGGCTCGCCGTCATCGAGGTCGGCCCCGATCCCTCCGCCGCGCGCGCCTTTCTCGACCTCGTCTACGCCCGCGAAGCGCGAATCGGGCGGCCCGCCTCACAGCAGGAGATTAACGGCGTAACCGTCTCCGTCTCCGGCGTTGACGACGAATACTCCGCCATCACCGACGGCCTGTTGCTTCTCGGAACCAGGGAACTCTTCGTCAACACCCTTGAGCGCGTGACCGGCAAAAGTAACGCCGCGTCCCTCGCCTCCCTGGTCAATTTCTCCAAGGCCCTCTCATTCCTGTCCGGAGACCCTGAATACCGCATGTATCTCAATTTCCCGCTCGCGCTTGATCAGTTGCGCCAGGTTGTCCCTGCGTCTTCCCCCGTTGACGTCGGCGCCCTTCTCGAAGATTTCGGCGTAGACGAGATTGACACGCTTTCCATCGAAGGAACCTTTCGCAACACCGGCATCGTAGAGCATCTCTACATATCCACCGCGTCCGCCGACAGCACGCTCTTGTCGCTGGCGGGCCGCGGCGCCGTCGACGAATCCAGACTCGTGCTCGTGCCTCGCGACGTCTTCTTCTTCGGCGCGCGCTCCACGGACGCCGCCACCGCCTACGCCACCTGGAAAAAAGTCTCCCAGACCGCGCTTTCAGTGCTCGGCTTTGACATGACTTCCGTTATTTCGTCCCTTGAGCAGAAATGCGGCGTCAGTATCGCGCGTGATATACTCCCCGCCCTCGGCAAAAACTCCATCGCGTATATCTCCCTTACCGACAAACTCCCCGCTCCCGTCATCCCCTTCTTCGGAGGCCTCGAACGCGTGACTCTCTTCGAAGTCACAGATGAGAAGGCCCTCCTGGCCGCAATCGACAGGATTGTCTCCTATGCTCAGCTCAATCCTCAGTTTCTTGCGGAGATCGCGCCTCCCGGAACGCTTGCCCCCCCGACCATCGAGACAATATCCCTCGGCACCGTGCGCCTCGTATACCTCTCGGTCAAAGGAATGCCGTTTTTCACCCCCACCGTTGCCGTATATGGAAAGTACCTTATCTATGCCGATTCGACCGACGCCGTCAAGCGCGCCATTGATAATATCATCGCCCCGGGACCCTCTATTCTCGATGCCGACGACTACTCGCGCGTTCGCGCCGTGCTTGCCAAGGCCCCGACGCAGCTGGCCTATCTCGCGCTTGACCGGATGGTCGACATGTTTTATGACCATGCCGTGCCCTTCTTCACCCGCAGCCTCGACGCCGCCGCCGTAAACGGCACCGCGCCTTTCAAATCATCCGACATCCCGCCGCGACAGGTCGCAAAGCGTTACATCGACGGCGTCGGCATGTCGATGGTCACTTCGGGAAACCTCATCGACATCCAGGCATACTCGCCGTTCGGCTTCGCGCCTCTTGCGGCACCGGTGGCATTCTTCGCTCTGGCCGGCCCCGGCGCCCTGCCTGCCGTCTCGGCCGACAGCGCAGACGAGGCTCCGCGCATGCGCCTTCGCGAGATAGGCCGCGCCCTCCAGGTCTCCACAATAGAACAAAAGGGCCTCTTCCCGGAAGCGCTTGCCGATGTGCTGCCGCCGGAGATGCTCCAGGCCCCGCAGGACCCCGCGCCGGACAGCCCCGTCGATTATGAATACGTTCGCGGCCTGTCCTCCAGCTCACCCGGCAGCCGGCTGCTCGTCTATGAAAGAAAAGGCCTTAATCCCGACGGCCGATACGTGCTATTTGTCGACGGAACTGTACAATTCCTGAGTGAGGCGGACTTCCAGACACTATTAGGAGAACAGCGCTGATGAAAGACCAGATTATTACCGGGCTTGCCCATATCGCACTCTACTGCCGGGACACAGCCAAGTCGCTTGACTTCTACACGCGCGTCCTCGGCCTCGACCACCTCTTTACGCAGAAGCACCCCGACGGCTCGCTTTTCTACGAGTACATCCACGCCGGCAACAAGACCTTCGTCGAACTTTTCCCCACCACCGAAAAGCCCGCCGGCCCCCACGCAGGCGTCGCCCACATGTGTCTCGCCGTATCCGACATAAACGCCGCATGCGCACACATCAAGTCGCAAGGCTACACCGTCCGCCGCGAACCCACTATGGGACTCGACGGCAATCTCCAGATGTGGCTTGACGACCCTGACGGCGTCCCCATCGAACTCATGCAGATGATGCCCGATTGCCTGCAATACAAGGCCCTCAAAAAATAATCCCGTCGGACAGGAGGTCCCACATGGCAAAACTGAGAGTCGCCACCATCGGCTGCGGTTCCATCGCGCAGGTCCTGCACCTGCCCGGCTACGCCAAAAACCCGAACGTCGAAATCGTCGCCTGCGCCGACCCCGACCAGCGCCGATGGAGCGAAGTACAGAAAAAGTTCGGCGTCGACAGATTCTACAAGGATTACGCCGACCTGCTCGATAACGAGGCCCTCGACGCCGTCAGTATCTGCAGCCCCAACGCCTTTCACGCTGAACAGGCATACGTCGCGCTCGGCCTCGGGCTTCATGTCCTCTGCGAAAAACCCATGACGCTCACCCGCAAAGAGGCCGACATCCTCGTAAGCGCCGCACGGAAAGCCAAAACGGTCTTCATGGTCGGCTTCTCCCAGCGTTTCTGCCACGGCATCATCGAGGCCAAGAAAATCCTCGAATCCGGAAAACTCGGCGACCCCTTCATGATCCGCATCCGTTTCGCGCACGAAGGCCCATACCCCGGCTGGGCCAAGGACGACTGGTTCTACGACCCTAAGGCCGCCGGCGGCGGAGCCATGCTCGACATGGGCATCCACGCCTTTGACCTCGCGCGCCATCTCTTCGGCGACGTCAAGAAGGTCTCCGCCAGCGTAAAGACCATCTTCAAACCCATCAAGGTCGACGATAACGCCGTCGTCACGCTCGAATTCAAAAACGGCGCACTTGGCTATGTCGAGGTCGGCTGGACGAGCCTACCCGGCTTCAACGGCGCCGAAATCTACTGCCGCCACGGCAACCTCATCATCGATTACACGACAGGCATGCGCATGATATCCGGCAGGCAGCTCAAATCCGGACGCCACAAGGCCGTCACAAAGACCTTCCCCTTCCGCCCCAATGAAGGTGGATGGGATATCGAAATGGATTACTTCATCGACTGCATCAGGCAGGGGTACCAGGCGGAGATGGATGTTGTCGCGGGAGCCGAGGCCGTAAAAATCGCCCTCGCCGCCTACGAGTCGGCAAGGACCTCAAAGGCCGTGACTATCAAATAGCCCGCGCCGTTTACCTTAGCGCGCTCGCGGTCACCAGCGCCTCGAAAAGCGCCAGGTGTTCGCGCCTGTCGTGGAGTCTCTCGGGATGCCACTGTACGCCGAGCACCCACGCTCCCGGTATTTCAATAGCCTCTATCGAGCCGTCGCCGGCCGTGGCCGATATGACGAGATTTCGTCCGACTTCCTCCACCGCCTGGTGATGCGTGGAGTTTACCTCTATCGTCTCCCCGCCGATTATCCCGGCCAGCCTGCTCCCGGGGACAATGCTCACGTCGTGCATCGCCTGCAGATGCGCGTCG
>CALMGO010000424.1 GCA_937863625.1 uncultured bacterium | reverse complement strand
GCGCTCCCGTGGCGTGCCGGCCATTCTCCAGTCGCCAGCGTCACGAGTGCGCTTGCCGTTGTTGCAGGGCATACAGCCTGCACCTCGCACGCCACGTGACTCCGCAAGAATCCCCCCACAGGCGCCTTCTCCAGAAGGCTCGTGCCCATGCCGTCCACCACTACGAATATGTAATGCTCTCCCTCGCCGATGAGCCTTTCTATCCTGCGGCTTTCCGCGCCCCCCTCAAACCCTTCCACCCCCGCAATCCTGAAAAGCGCCCTCGTGAAATCCACGAAGTTGGGCTCCTTCGCCGACGGCCTCACAAGCCGTCTGTCCTGCCACCATTTCAGTATTCTTTCCGTTCCAGTCACACTATCTCCAATCAACCACACTGCCACGCACCGCCGAAGTCTTCGCAACATCATAGAGCCGCTTGCGAATGCGTCAACCATACTGCCACTTCCCCCGCGGGCACGGATTCCTTATACTATGCCACGTCTACTTGCCACGGAGGCGCCATGCATAGTCACGACAGCAACATCCTCGCCACTCTTGCAGGGCGGATCGCCGAACTGGCAGCGCGACCGGGCGAAGTGTTGAAGAAAGAACTCTGGGCGCGTCACCAGGCGCTCCTTCCCACGGAGAAAATCCCCATTACCGTGAACTTCGACGGTATCCCCGAGCCGCAATGGGAGTTTATCCTCGGTAAGGACTCCCTCCGGTGCGAAGGCGATTTCTCCCGGTCTATTGAAATGATGCTCCGCCGGCGCATCTGGGCCGCCGACAACATCCCTGACGATCAGATTGTCTGGCCCGCCCTCGTCATCGGCGCTGTCGTCTCACGCCCCTTTGATTGGGGCGTGCCTATCGAGTGGAAGGATAGCGGCGTCGAACTCGGCGCCAAAAGCATTGTCGCGCCGTTTGCTGACGGCATCGACGTAAGGCGCGTCTCATTTTCCGATGCCGAGGTCGACGAGGCCGCCACGCAAAGCCGCGTCGACTGCGCCTCCGAACTCATCAAAGGAGCGCTCCCCGTCCTCGTGTCATGGCCGAGCCTCGGCCACTCCCCCTTCGAGGTCGCCATCGAGATGTGCGGAATACAGGGGCTTATGCTCTATACGATGGACTGCCCCGACAAGGTCGAGGCCTTGATGGATGTCATCACTTGCGCCTACGTGGCCCACCACGAGCGCCGCGAGCGCGAACGCCGTCTCAACGTCTGGCCGATGGATGGCGGCAGATACATCATGCCCGGCGTCTGGCGGGTCAACTGCTGGTGTGGCAAAAAGACCAACGAAGCCTTCCAACCAACGCTTGCCGACGAGTGGGCCTATATATCGGCGCAGTCGGCCGCAGGGCTGGGCCCGGAGATGTTCAATCGCTTCGTGCATGTATTTGATTGCCGGCTTGCGCGGCTCTTCACGAAGAAAACCGTCTACTTTCACGGCTGCGAAAAACTCGACCACAAACTCGATGTCCTTGCTACACTTCCGAACCTGAGGCGCCTTCATGTCTCCCCATGGTCGTCCGCCGCCGCCACGCGCGATAAGTTCCACGGTTCGGTCGTCCTCGAGGTCCACGCGCACCCCGGTAAGGTCTTCTTCACATCTTCGCCGGACGATATGCGCCGCGAAATCCGCGCACTCGTCGACGCCGCCGAGGGGGTCCCCATAGACCTTAACTTGAGCGACATAAACACAGTCAACGGCCGTCCCGAAACGCTGACGACATGGGCGCGTGTCGAGCAGGAGGAGTCCGTCAGGCGCTGAACACCCCGGCGCCTCCATCGTCCGCGGCCACCGACGAAAGCAGCCCGATTGCCTCATCACTGCCACTTTCAATTCCCGTTGCCGTTTCTATACTGGCTTGGTGAAGGGGCGACGCCAGTCCCCCTGTCGGGACATGAATAAGTGCGAATCACTCACGAGGGACGTTATGGCGCATTGGGGCTTACCGACGGCAGCGGCGGTCGTGTGTCTGCTTGCCTTTGGGCAACCGGGACCGGCCGACGTGGCAAAGGACGACGGAAAGGAGCCGCTCATCGTGCAGATACGACAGGAGCACCCGAGAGTATTCCTTACCGCGGAGAAGATCGCCTGGCTGCGCAAGAAAGTCGAAGGCAAGAGCCTCGATGAGATAAAGGCGCTCGCCGGCAAAAGCATCCCCGGCCGCGCGCTCGTCTACGTCATTACAGGTGACAAGGAAAGCGGCCTCGAAGCCGTCAACGCTGCGCTAAGTGGCGGCAGGCCCGGCCGCGTGGATATCGAGGCCACGGCCCTCTGCTACGACTGGTGCCACGATTTGCTTAACGATGAGCAAAAGACCGCCCTGCAGGAGCGCCTCCTCCAGAAAGGTGGACGCTGGGTCGAGACCGGCACGCCGCTCAGGTCCTTTCACAACAGCATGTACACCCAGGGGTGGTTGGATTCCATGGCGGGTTTCGCCCTTTACGGCGAGCATCCTTACGGCAAGAAGGCGGTCGATTTTCTCATAGGAGAGTTTGAGGATGCCTTGAAGGTCTTCAAGTATGTCTTCTATGACGGCGCCTGGGGCGAAGGGTACGCATACAATCACCACATATCGCCGATGGCTCTCAAGTTCTTTCTCGCTCTGGAGAGCGCATCGGGCGTGGACATGGCAGCCGAGAGCCCCTATCTCGAGAACAACGGCTACTACATCATCTACGGAGCCAAGCCCAATGGCCTGGTCTATCCGGGGCAGGACAACGACTTCTCCTACCTCAATGAGCGGGACCGCGAGGCGCTCTTGCTGATGAACGCGAAGTACCGCAACCCTTACTACCAGAGATTTCTCAACTCATGTCCCGTTGAGCGGTTTGCCTTTCCCGACAATCAGAAATGGAAGGACCTGCTCTGGCTCGACCCATCCATACCGGAAAAGCCTGTCGAAGACCTGCCGCTTTCTCGGATTTTCAGAGGCGAAGGGCTTGTGTTTGCGCGCGGAGCCTGGGGGTGGGACAGCGAGGCAAAGCGCTCAGAATCAGCGTGGATAAGTTTCAAGTGCGGCGATTACTTCGGAGACCACGCGCATTTCGACAACAACGCGTTCGAGATATACTACAAAGGCGAACTGGCCATCGACTCCGGTCGCTACGACGATGACTGGGGGCTCGAATTCGATCAAGAAACCCTCAGGAAATCGGAATTCTTCAACTACTACCAGCGAACGATAGCGCACAACACGCTAGTTGTCTACGACCCCGACGAAGAGATGGAGATGGGCATCGTCAACGATGGTGGTCAGAGGGGGCTTCTGCGGGTAAACGGCCTGCACAACGCGCCTAAGGATTACGACCAGGGCGTCTTCGATTCACCGGACGGCCCCGGCGGCCGCGACTGGGCCGCCAACAAGGACAGGTGGAATACCGGCGACATAACCGCCTATTTAGGCACGGACCTTTTCATGTACGTTCGCGGGGACGCGACGAAGTCCTACTCTCCCGCGAAGATGAAGGGATTCGTCAGGCAGATGCTCTTCGTCCGCCCCGACCTCGTGATTGTCTTTGACAGAGTCGAAGCGACCAATCCCGACTTCCGCAAGACGTGGCTCCTGCACTCCGTGGACGAGCCCCGCATTTGGCCGCACGCTTCGGGGTTTGATCTCTCCTTCGAGGGGGGGCGGCTCGCCGTTGCAACCGTATTGCCTGCGGAGCGCAGCATCGAGAAAATCGGCGGTCCCGGCAACGAGTTCCTCGTGGGAGGCATCCATTACACATGTGGACCGGAGTCGGCCGACAATCCAAGCGAACTGCACTACGGCGAGATACCCGGAGCATGGCGCATAGAGGAGAGTCCGACTGTAGCGTCCCGTGAGGACTATTTTCTAAACGTCATGGCGGTGACTGACTCAGAGTCCACGGCCGTGCCAGTCGTGAAAGACACCGTCGATGACGGTCAGCGGATAACCGTGGAAGTGACTTCGCCGAAGGGCATGACCGTAAAGGCTTCTTTCGCCAAAGGAGCGCAGGGAGGCGCGCGCCTGGAAATAGCAGGCCCGGACGGACAATATTTTAGCGGCGAGATGCCGGCTGAGGCCGTCCTCGAAGAAGCTCGCCTCTAAGCACACTACTCACTCTACGGAATGCTTTCAAGCCGCTCTCAACTCGCGACAGACTCTACATAAGGCGACTTGCAGACACCGACACGAGTCTTCCTTTTCCCAGGCCTCGCCAGGGTGTCGGCACCATTCACGGCAAGGTCGTTTGCGCAGGTAGTCGTAGCGCTCTACGCGGCAATACCGGCCGGCGTCGTAAGCACCCTTGGCGACCCTTTACATCCGGCAATCTAAGGTTTGTGCAGTAATTCGAAGCCTTTTCCAGTTTTTTCCTTTACAAGGGTGCTAACAATCATGTATAAACCCGCGTGGCGCGTACGGAGGCTTCGCGCTTGTTCTTTGCAGCCTGCTCGACATCGATCTTGGTTTCACGAAGCCTTACTTTCCCGGTGATTTTTACCGCTCGGACAGGAGGGAGGTGATCGATGTTGGGGTACCGGCCCCCGGTAGAAAGAGAACTCCGAAACGTTCCTTGAAAACTGTAAACCAAGAGGAGGCAGATCAATGCAAAGGATAGCAACTATTGCGGCGGCGCTTTTGCTCGTAGCGTTTGCCGGCGCCTCGGTTCTCGGCGCAGATTACTACGTTTCCACCTCCGGCAGCGATTCCAACCCGGGCTCTCTCTCTCTGCCCTGGCTGACACTGCAGTATGCCGTTGACACAATCGCCCCGGGTGACACGATCATCGTTCTTCCGGGCACCTACGCAGGCTGCCGCGTTGAGTTCTCCGGGACGGCAGCCGCACCTAAGACGATCACCGTTCAGACGCCGGGCACGGTGGTCTTGAACGCACTGGGCCCCCGCAACAGGCACAACCGCATCTTTGAGATCGAAAATTATGAAGCTTCCGTCGACTACTGGGTAGTCGACGGCCTGACCGTCGATGGCGGCGACGTTATCGGCGGCATCGATTCCCGCGGCACCGACACGCAGAGAAACAACTTCATCACCATTCAGAATTGCACCGTGCACAACGCCGCCAACGGCGACCTTCTCGTCACCGGCATCTTCACCGCGCACACTTACTATGCCCTGGTACAGAACAATATCTCCTTCGATAACTCCGAGCATGGCATATATACCAACAACTCCGGCGACTACGGTATCGTGAGGGGCAACGTTTCCTACGGCAACTTCGGACTCGGACATCACATGAACGGCGATCTGTCGATGGGCGGCGACGGCATCATGTCCCACTGGATCGTTGAAAAGAACATGTGCTACGACAACGGCTCTAACGGGTTCGACGGAGACGGCGTCGACAACACCATCTGGCGCAATAACCTCGCCTACGGCAACGGTTCCAAGGGTATCCACCTCTGCGTCGTAAACGGCGCCACCAATCCCGCCTACGACAAGGTGTATAACAACACCCTCATCACCGACGTCGGCGCGTACTACTGCCTGACGTTCTATAAAACTGCGAGGGTTAAAATCGGCGGCGAGAACAACTCCGCCATGAACAACATCCTCTACAATTACGCCATCACGGACCACAGGCGCGGCAGTATCATGTATGTATCCACATGGATGTCCACTTTCACATCGGATTACAACGTCGTCG
>CALMGO010000423.1 GCA_937863625.1 uncultured bacterium | reverse complement strand
CTTCCCATTTGCTGTTCTCCTCAAAGATGTCCCGATACGTGAGCCTGCAAAACACATACAGTACGAGGTTTCCGCTATTAACCTCTTGTGTCAACTTCAAGGCCGTCGTACGCCCTGCGCTACAGGAGATTGCCTGACCTGGGCCAAGGTTCATATGTATCGCTTGGAAGGGGGCGTCATCAAACGAGGGCTTGACATCTTCAGGTGGGGCAGTCATGCATTTTCCAGAGAAGCCTTCAATTATGGCCGGAGTCCGACCGCAGTTCTTCCACTTTATTGCATAGATGCAGTCGGCACCAGCAAACGTGTCTGTAAGAGGCCTATCTTCGTCAACAGTCATATAGGCGCGTTCGGACGAAATTGCCTGTCTTGCCGCATCAGCGGAACGTTGAGCAGCCTCAGCGGAGCGCATGGCGGCATCGACAGACCGACGCGTGTGCTTCAATGTCTGCCAGAGCAAGAAAAGAGTCAAAACAGTGAGTGGAGTCTGAGCAACAGAAAGCCAGAATGCCCAGCGTGCGGTCTTCGCGACACTTTCTTGTGCCCGGAGATTCCGGCGGCTGATACGTATAGACTCGTCTGTGATGTCTGCGACCAGATTCTCATTGTCGTTGTTGGCAGTTACCTGGCGGAGTGGGGCATTGGGCTCCACGCGCGTGAGAATAGAGGTCGCTTCGGTACGTGCCTCCAATTGTGTGGCTGCTGTGTCGCCTTGTGCCTGTCTAATCTCTTCGCCTTCTGGTATCTCGATCCTATTTGAATCAGCAACAAGAGCGAAGTGACACAGCATGGCGACAGTAGGCACCAGAAATAAACACCTCATGCACTAACCCTCATGGGGATTTCAAGGGGATTTCAAGGGTCAGCCCTTCGTTTACGCTTTAGTGCTGATTTCGGCGACATTCTGGTCCCACAATACCCGAGGTCCGCCTCGCCATCCGGTCTTCCTCTGGGCTTCCCACATCCTGCGATCGCACTCATTTCGCACTCTCCACATTCGAACAACTTGTCTCGGGCTCCGACTCGTTTGTCGTTCGTCCTCGGTGTCGCGCTGGGAATAGTGTAGGGGGACGGGGGCGAAGTGGCAAGGGGAAAGTGCGGCGGGATGCCGTGTCGCTCGGGAAACGAAACAATGCCTTCGGCCTATGGCTGT
>CALMGO010000422.1 GCA_937863625.1 uncultured bacterium | reverse complement strand
AAGGGCCAAAACGCGCCGACGCCTCGCCGCCGTGCTTATCGCCGGTGTCGGCATTGACGAGATTCTCAGGCCCCACCACGGTCCAGCCGGTGGGCTTGCCGTCACTCGTCGCGTCGAATGACGCATTGGCCACCGCCGGAACAGTAGACGCGTCCGGCATCGCCGTGTCGCCCTTCACTATAAACGGCACCTTGCGAGCGGGCACGCCTGCCGCGAGCCCCGGCTCGATGCCGAAATACCTGCCGCCCCAGCCCGTCGGATAGACATTCATCGCGTTCTTGATACCCACTTCCGCAAGCGCCGCCTTCACCTTTGCGACGCGGGCGAGATACTCCGGTGTCACCGACTCCGGCCGCAGCGCCGTGCTGTCGCCCATGAGTACGTGGGTCACGCCGGCTTGCTTGGACGTTTTGAGGAGTTCAATAAACTGGTCAACCCGTGCATCGTCACCCATTCCCGGGCTCGCGTAGAGCCATTTCTCTTCGAAATCCGCTGCTTTCGCCGACACCGCCAAAACCGCCAGCGCGCATAGCGCCATCAGAACCACTGCATATCTCATCCCCAGCCTCCTTTGTTGAGTTTCCCTTGCACCTGGGTTTGCCTGCGGCCGAACACGGCATCCGTATGCCACATGTACGTTTTTTCCTGACGCGCCGTGCCCCCTAATCAGGCTCAGCAGCCCGCCTTGACCATGTTCGGACTGGACAAATCGATTCTAACGATACCGGTACTCCAAGGGAATCCCTTATCGGTTTATAGTTTGCTCCCCCGGCCAAAGGCATGAGAGTGCGAGTCGGGCAACTGCGAACATCAGGGGCGGACAAGGAAGGCATCGTGTCCCTGCAGCGCGGAATGGCAAAGCGTCGGATACGGGTGTACAATGGGCACCAATCGAGACAATATGACCTTGTACACGCGCATCTTTGTGCAGCAGCGCCATGGTCGGGACTATTCCGGCATGTGGGGCCTCGACCGAGATGTGGCTGGACGTGTTTGACAGCCGCTACCGAGGCGTTGTTTCTAACCGTACAGTTGTTATATATGCAATCAGAGGATATCCAGGTGCCGTTCATAGAAGCACCCAGCCTCTGTAGCGTGACGAGCGCGTGGCAGGTCTGTGAGTGCGGCTCGATGCTCGATTTGTGAAAGGAGTACGTTGTGGGCGGATGGCGAAGGTTTCTCACTCTGAATGTGAAAGCGTATTCATTTGCGCTGTTGGTCGGCTGGTGCAGTGTAACTGCATACGGTGCAGACGCGGCGCAGGTGGCGGCACCCGCTCCGGGCCAGGTGACATACGAAGCGCCGGGGTTGGCGCTCGTCTTCGGCGAGGACGCCTCGGTAGAGTCAGTTATAAGCCACGGCAAAAGCGTGCCGCTTCTCTCCACTGCCGGTGGCTTTGAAGTCGCCGAGTATGACGGCGCGGCAAAGGGCGCCCGTACGCTGAAACCCACGGCCGCCGTTACCTCTGACGGTTTCGTCCTGTCCTACGAGGAGGGAGCGCTGACGCTGGCGGTGAATGTCGAGGAACTTCCCGGTCACATCGCTTTGCACGGCAGATTGCAGAAGAGCGCAGGGCCGGACCGGGCTTTTACTGTGTCTTTTGCGCTGCCGGTCAACGCATGGGGCTGGAACTGGTGGGACGACCCGGCACGCGTACGACGCATCGACTATGGCGTCGAGTATTCCAACTACGGCTTTCTCGGTGAAGACCGCGACATCCCCGTCTCCCGGATGCCGTTTGCGGCGATTGCCGACAACGCCGCCGGGGCGGGCGTTGCGTTTGCCGTCCCACTTGACCAACCCCGGATATTTCGCTTTAACTACAGCACTACGCGCGGCCTGCGCGCCGAGTTCAATCTCGGCCTTTCGTCGGCCACGGAGAACTTTCCCGATCGCGCGGATTTCACCATCCTTATCTACGCGGCTGACCCCGTATGGGGGCTGCGCTCGGCGGCCGAGACCTACTACGGCCTGTTTCCCGAGGCATACGCGAGGCGCCTGCCGCGGGACGGCGTATCGACGTGGCGGATAACAGAGGAGTTCATGCCGCCGGCGGACTATATCGAGAAATGGGGTATCGCCTTCAGATGGACGTCCTCTGGAAGGGTTCAGGTGGACGCCGCGTTTATGCAATATCTCAGGGACAACGGCATAATCGCGCTTAGGCATAGGGAACCGTGGGCGCGGTGGCACCTCGTCTATCCCTACAAAGACCATCCGTGGTACGACCAGTTTCCCGAGCGCCGCCGCGACCTCTCAAAGACCCCCCAGCAGCCTCCGCACGATGAGGAACTGGCGATGCTCGTCGAGGAAACCCGGGCGCCGCAGGACGTGAAGGAAGGCAACGACCAGATACCCGGGCCGGTGTGCGAAGTCTCACAGGCGACGCTCAATTGCCTCGTCTATGATGAAAACGACAGGCCGCGCATCGGCCTCTGGCACAAATGGTCGGCAGGCGGCTGACACAGCCAGATATACCAGAACGTCGATCCCGATATTTCAGAGCCCAACCGCGCTACGATGGCGCGGCGATACCAGTTTCCCAATATGGCGTATTGGGACGACCCCAAGGCCAATGTCCCTGACATGATCAGTTGGGATTCGATGACCTTTTGGACCGGTTTTCACATAGAGGATTTTCGCCGGGACAATTTCAAGTACCTGGATGAGCCCCTCTCGTTTCACTACGCCACCGGCAAACTCATGACCCTCATCGCGTTCCACGATTTTGAAATGGCCAGATCATGGTGCGCCGAGGTTCGTGCGAAGGGCCGCTGGATTCAGGCCAATAGCGAACCGATGGCGCTGCTGTATCTGGGGCAGTTTATTGACCTGGTAGGACAGGAGTTTTACCCGGACTACCTCGACGAATCCGAAATGCTCCTCACGCGCCTTGCGATGGGGGAGAAACCCTGCGCGTACTTCCGCGACGCGTCAGAATTCGGCCTGCGCAAGATGCTGGCCTGGGGTATTCACCCTTCCAGCGCACCTGACGGCTCCACCGAGGGGTTGGCCCCTGCCGAGAAGGAGCCAATCGAAAACAGGCAGCGCCTTTACCTGAAGTACGCGCGACGCGCCATCCGCATCGCCAACGCCGGCTGGCGGCCCCTCACGCACGCACGCGCCATCGCCGCACGGCCCGAGGACGACTATATCGAGGGCACCACGCTGGAGACACTTGAGGTTGGCGGCAAGACGGCATGGAAATCCGTGTGCGACACATACGCCGCTCCCGGCGACCTCTTTAACGTGGAGCGTTTCGGCGACGGCTCGGACGGGCTTTATTTCACGCTGCGCAGTTACTCGTATCTGTACGCAGAGGCTATTGTGTATATCGACCTCGATGCGCTCGGCCTGGCCGGCCGGGGACTCGTACCCAGTGAAATCATCGAGGGGCGCGCGCTTTCCTGGGATGAGTCGGGCGGCATGATGCGCATTGTGGTGCCGGTGACGTATTCGGAGACGCTGGTAATATCGCTCGCCGGACCATAGCGCAGCCTGGTCTCACACGGTCATCCACAGTGCAGGACGTACTGTGCATCCGGGTGACGCCGTCCATCCCCGATATCTGTCGGCGTAGATGACTGCGGCCATATCACGGCCAAATTTGCAGTGGCCGACCTGGGCCTGGAGCCCGGCAAGGCGACCTTGACGTTGAGCGGCGCCTTCGTGGACGGAGGGTCATTTAGCGCGAAGGATGTGGTCACGGTAAAATAGTCGCCGCGGCACCGCCGTGCGGACGACCAGTTTCATATCGAGAGACGGCTGACCTCTGGTCCGCCGTCTCTTTTATTACGCGCGAATCGAGGCTCGGTCTCACCGCCGGTCCCGGAAGCAACCCGGCTGCTATCGGACCCCCTCCCCTTAGTTGCCCGGGCCATCGAAAAGTGCGTCGAGTTCCGCCGTGCATGAGGAGCAGTAGTCATACGTTGACAAATGCGTTATATTCCCCGTCCCGACCAACTCCTTATAGACAGTGCATTCGGGCAGGATGTCGTCGAGAAGCACCCTGTAGCAATCGCGTGCGCTCATGTGCTCGCAGACGTCGAGAGTCACGTTGACGGCGGCCAGGCGCGCGAGGAGCGACTTCAGGTGTGCCTCGACGGTCTCGTCGTCCAGACCCTCCGGTCTCGGCAACCGCGCGAGGTCGCCGAGGAAGTACGATATGGGGTCTCCGTCACCTTCCTCGATACAGCGGTCCAGGAGCTCCAATTCCTCTATCACCCGGTCTGAAGTGTCGTCCTGCCCCCGAATCGCGCGTTCGACCGCGGCAGTCTGCGCATCCAACTCCTTCTGAAGCGTACCCGGAATGAGCCCGTCGCCAGGCTCTGCCTCATCCTCGCCCGCCACTTCATCCTTCAGACCCCAGTGCTCCACAGTCGCGTCGGCGCCTTGCAGGTGCACAATCGTAAACGAGAGACCTCCTGTCGTGCATGAATCGTCCGGGGGGAGCGGCTCGTCGTTCGCGAAGGGCGCCCACTCTCCCTCGTCGTCCTTGCCGGAGGGTTCGCGGACGCACTCCTCGATGACAGGGTCGGCAAGTTCGATGACAATTCGCCCGTTCTGCCCGTACCATTCGATGCAGAGCCTGCGCTTCCACTGCGTCGGCGGCGGCTCGCCGAGTTCAGCCCGCCTCATAAACTCCGCAGGGGCACACGGCATCACCCGCACTCTGCCGGACGCGCTGATCGTTCCGGTCGGGCCGATCTGGCTGAGTTGCAGAGCCGGATGCTCTTCGACGCGAAAGACCGCCTCCTGGGCGCCGTCCACTTCGGAAGGTTGAAAGCAGATGTGCCTGCCGCGAAGGTCCTCCTTGCAGTCGCCCGTAAGGTTCAGCCGGATAATCGTATCCTGTCGCTTGCCGCCGCCGCGCAACACCACAAAGCCGCTCGTGGAATAATAATTAGTGTTCTTGATCTCGCCGTAGACTACGTATTCGCTCAGGCGGTAAGCCATGATTCGCCCCCCTTCTTTTACTCGTCCGTACAAATCTACCCTGCGCCCATTATATACGAAGTGACTGACAAATCCGCGCCTTATCAACGCACCCTTTACCCCCTTTGCGGGCTCGGGGGTAGCCGCCGACGCGATTGTAACACGGTGTAGACCTTGACATAAAGAAACGCCAACTTCAGCATACCATGTAATTGTCACATCATCAGTCCTCACAGGCGCGCCGGGCCGGGAGCCGTACGAGCCTTCCAAGGCGTCGCTGGCGGCAAATTGGACTTGACACGGACAGCCGCGCCGGGTTAATAGAAACCGGACGTTGCGGTTGTGCTTCATCTGCCGCCGTGGCCTTGTTGAGCATTTTGCAGCGAGAATCTCGACGGGGTCAACGGGGCCGGCTGACACGGGTGAAAGACGTGCGGCGAGGACGGCAGAGATTAGCGCCGCGTCCGGACGTCAGCCCTTCTGACTGATTCTCATGACTTGATTTGAAAGGGGAAAACGCGATGAGAGCAATTGCGGCTGTTATGATTTTGGCGGCACTCCACGGCGTGGCGTTTGCCGAGGCGCCGGACATCTCGACTCTCCCGCCGCACCCGCGGCTCTACATCGGCGGCATCAAGACGGCCGCAGGCTACATCGACCCCGCGACGCTCCCCGAGCGGGCAAAGGCGCGTGCCGCCGACTTTGCGCTCCTCACGGAGACGAGCGACATTCATGCACGCGCGCTCGCCGCGGCTGTCTCGGGCGACAAGGCCGCAATCGAAAAGATAGCCGGCGAGTTGAAAGGGCTCAGTATCAGGGGCGGCGAGGACATGGCCAGGGCCGGACTCGCTTTTGACTGGATTGCGGCGTCGCTGGCCGACGGCGAGCGCAAAGAAATCGCCGCGCACCTCGGCGACCTGCTTCCCGCAATCGAGCCCAGCCTTGCCAGCAGGTTCAACGCCCTTGACAACAATCCGCTCCGCCGCGCGATGGGCATCGGACTTGCTGCTCTTGCGATTGCCGACGACGACCCGAGGGCCGCCGAGTACTTCACGCAGGCGCAGGCGCTCATGGCGGAGTTCCTGCGGGAAACCGGCGACGGCGCCGCGCAGGATGACCTGGACGGGCGCGGGCCGTACGGCGGCGGATGGCCCGAAGGCTACGATTACAACCGCCACGGGTCGCGCTATGCAATGATTTACTTTCTGGGCTTGAGAAGCGCGACCGGCGTGGACGTCTTCACGGGAGGCCGGTTCTGGAAGGACACTCAGTTCTTCCACATCTACGAGGTCCTGCCCAACGGCTACAATGTACTGCCGTTCCAGGACAACGACTGGCCGCATCTCATGCCGCACGACCGCCAGGTGATGCTCGTGCTTTCCCGTGAGTTTCACGACCCTCACACGCGCTGGTACCTCAACCATGTCAATACCGCCAAGGAGTCCTCCTCTGCGGTCTTTGAATTCCTCTACGACGATCCGTCGCTTTCCGAGCACGACTACAGCGACCTGCCAAAGGCCCACTACATCCCCGGCACAGGGATGGTCTACGCGCGCTCAGGCTGGGGGCTTGACGACACCTATGTGGCGTTCTGCGCAAGCGACTGGTACGTCTATCACCAGAACAACGCCCAGAATGTCTTTGCCGTCTATCGCAACGCGCCGCTGGCGATCAAGGACGGCGTCTACACCGGCGGCGTCCACGACCATTTTGTAAACTACACCATCCGGACGATCTCGTACAACGGCATCACCGTCTACGACCCTAATGAAAAACAGTCCGGACCGGACGGATTCCCCGAGACGGCCAATGACGGCGGACAGTTGATCCAGCAGTGGCATCACAATCCCGACGGCCTCGACATGTGGCGCGAGCAGGCACGCAGGGCCGAGCCGCCGATGCGCGACATCGTGGACTGGAAGGGGTTCGAGACCAACGACACGTACACGTACTGCGCCGCCGAGGCGGGCCGCGCATACATGCCCGGCAAGGTGCCGTTCTTCTCGCGGCAGGTACTCTTCGTCTATCCGAACTCGATCATCGTCTTCGACCGCGTGACCTCTGGAGATCCGTCGTTTACCAAGCAGTTCCACATCCACGCACCGGAGGACCTCACCGTAAACGGTGACGAAGCGGTAATCACGACAACCTCGACGAATGACACGACGATTCCCGGCCGCCTCTTCGTGAAGTCGCTCCTGCCGGCGGGCGCCAAGGTCGAGAAAATCGAAGGCATCGCCGTCTACGGTGGTCAGTCACACGCCAGGAGCCGCGAGGCTTGCAACGGCCAGGTACAATGCCCGGTGCATTTGGCTGTCACCGCTCCCGAAGAGAAAACGACCTGCTTCCTCACCGCCATGTACGCCTGTGGCGCCGACGTCGAAAAGGCTCCCGACGTAAAGGTCGTGGAGGAAACGCCCGAAACCGTGACCGTCAGTTTCGACGGGGGCAATCACGTGGCCACGTTCAACAAGACCGGCGAAGTCGGCTGGAAACTGGTGAAATAACACATAGCGAGTAGCGCAGGGTGGTCACCCGAGAAGGATGAGGGGCGGGCCTTCGAGCCTGTCGCCGGTAGTTTTCGTGCGCAGACCGCGTCCTCTCACGGCGTTATTGCGTATCTGATGAAGATGGAAGTCTGTGGCATACCATATTGTCGGCATCAGCGGCAAGAGAAACCGCCAAAAACTGCCCCCGTGTCGTAAGCTGTGGCGCGAGTTTGTCGCAAGTTGGGGCTACTGTTTCTTCCGACCGCTCTTTCCATAGGCGATCTTCAGCAGTTT
>CALMGO010000421.1 GCA_937863625.1 uncultured bacterium | reverse complement strand
CCCGGTGTATGCTGTAATAGGTGAAAGCTACGGCGCGCCTCCGTTCGAGCGCCTCGGCAAGCGTTTGAAGATTGCGCGAAAGTGTCGGATTCAGTGTTGCCTTGGCGGGGTACACCAAGTGCTTTGACGCAAGTCCGGATGCCTTTTCAGAAAACGCGCTCTGGGCGAGCAGTTTCTGGCACGCGCCGGCCAGGTTGTCGACAAACACCGCGCTTCGTCCGCCGGCAAACGCCGCCAGTACGGTAAGAAGCCTCACCTCGCGCTCACAGAGCTCGACCTCGCCCATGTACGAGCCCGGTTTGGGTATCTTGTATCCCTGCGAGCCGGTGACCGCGTTCTCGGTGTAGAGTATCTCTACGCCGAGGCTCCTGAGCATTTCTTTGTCGCGTTCAAATCTCCGCGAGACGGTCGATTCACTCGTGCATGCGTCGTTGTAACCGTCCACCGACGCCCTTATCTCGCTGAAAGGCATCTCGCGCCTGCTGCCCAATAGATACGCCAGGAGGTTCAGAACTCGTTCATTCTTCCCGATGGGGGTCTTCATCTTGCGCGTCCGCCTCAGCCTGGACGTTAGCGATTGCCGCGACCGGTATTTCCTCCAGGGTCCCCCCTTCGGAAACCGGCAGCACCACTCCGCCCGAAACGATGTATTTAAGCGCCACCTCGACCGACATGTCGAGTTCGAGTACTTCCGAGCGCTTCGCCTGCACGCAGTATCCGGTAAAAGGTGTCGGAGAACTCGGCACAAAAACCGTCACCATGTCCTCCCCCACCAGAGCCTCCGTAGTGATAAACGCTCGACTCGTTACAAACCCTATCGAGTATATCCCTTTGCGTGGATACTCCAGGAGGACGACTTTCCTGAAAGCTGGCCCGCTGTCCTCCAGAAAAAAGTCGGTCACCTGCTTCACTGCGGGGTAGATGGCATTGATGATAGGCACGCGCCTCAAACGCCCCTCCACGCTTCCCCATATCTTGCGTCCTATAAAGAGCGCGAGCAGGAGCCCCGTGAAGTAAATAAGCACAATCGCCAGAAGTACGCCGATTACAGAGGGCACGCTGGCCTGGAGATCCTTGTACGGCCGACGCATTACAAGTGACATGCAGTACGCCACGAGGTAAGTCAGCCACTTGCCGATAGTGCTTTCAAGCAGCTCGTAGAGTTTCACGAAGATGATTATCGTAACCGCCGTCGGCAAGAGCGCCGCCAGTCCCTTGAAGAATATCTTGTTGGTTGCAGATCGTCCCACTTTGAAAGCGCCTCCTCTCAGTATCCGGTTGAGAACTGGTTTATTGCACCTACATAGCCTGCGAAAATCCGGATTATGTAGAAAATCATTATTCCGCCGACCACCGCATATATGGTCCACGCAATCCCGCTCACGAGGCGATTGAGCGAAATGTCCGCGTCCTCGGCATAGTGCACTGACACCCGCTGAAAACTCTCGGAAAGCTTGCCGCTGTCTTCAGCAACCGAAACGATGTCGATATATTCCGCCGGGAAAAGCCCCATTTCCTCAAGCGCAGGAGTCAGCGGCATTCCCTGCTCGATTTTCTCCGCGGCCTTTTCTGCCATCCATTCGAAATACGCATTGTTGGTGGCCGTACCTGACTCGCGCACTGCCTCGGGCAGGCCTATTGCGCTGCCAGTCATGAGATACATCGACAGCGAAAACCGCGAAATAGCCAGTTTCCGCATCGGCCCCCTCAGCGGAGGCATGAACAGAATGAACGCATCCGTGAACCCCCGCCCGACGAGTGCTGCGCGAAGGAGGAGTATCGTGGCGATGATTGCCGCAAGGATGAACGCGTCAATCCCCAGCGTCCTCAGAAAAAGCCGCTCCATTTCGCCAAATCCGCCTTCTCCCGCGGCCAGCGTCGTAAGGACCGCCGTAAGGAGTGCATGTACGAGAACAAGAGCCGCAATCATAAAGCACGGGTATATAAGGCGCATTGTGAAGCGCCGCCGCATCTGCAATTGCTGGTCGAAATAATCCCCAAGCTGCCTGTAGATGACCGGAAGCGTCCCGCTCTCTTCACCGACCTTCGTCATCCTGACGAATATAGGAGGGTAGCGGTCGCCTTCCTTGTCAAACGCCTCAAATAGCGTATCGCCCGCGTTTATGCCTGCCAGAACCCGCCCGATGCTCTTCGACAGACGCCCATCCGGTGTGCCTTTGGCGAGACTGCCGAGCGCCCTTCTCAAATCCACAAACGAATCCTGGTACGTGGCCATCTGCCTGGTAAACCTGGCGATTGATTTCAGGCTGAGTCTCATCGTACCTCCCTCAAACGGACGCTTCCAGTTTTCGCGGCGATATTTCCCGCTCAAAGCCCGTGCGCGCAACTACCGTCGCATACACGGTCTTGACTCCCGCTCTCTTGAGCGCGCGTGCCGCCTCTGATACAGTCGCACCGGTTGTCATTATATCGTCAATCACGAGTGCCGCCAGTATGCCGGACACCCCCTTCGCGACAAACGCTTCCCGGACGTTGCGCATCCGGGCCGTCTTGGTCAGTCCGACCTGGCTCTCCGTCGCCCGACAACGCCTCAAGACACTCGACCTGTCTTTGACCCCCAGCGCTCGCGCCGCATAGTGCGCTATCTGTCTTGACTGGTCAAAACCGCGCTCGCCTCTTCGTGCCCTGTGAAGCGGCACTGCCACCACGGCATCAAACGCCACCTCCGGCCACGCGTCTTTGGCCGCCAGCGCTGCCATGTGACCGAATGTACGCGCGAGATACCTCGTCCCGCTGAATTTGTAATCGATTATGCGGTCGCGAAGAACGCCGCTATATACTCCGAATGACGTCGAGGCCGCCATCGCAAGTCTCATATTGTGGCAGTTGGGGCATGAGTTGCCGTACTCCGGCATCGCTGCGCCGCAGCGCGGGCAAGGCCTCTGCCAGTCCGGCCTCATCGCCTGCGCGCATGCTCCGCACAGGTCCATCGGATTGTCCGCGCCCACGCGTGTCCCGCATGCTATGCAGAACCTCGGCAGAAAGACATCCGTCAGGGCCCTTGCCAGTACCTTTAGTGACGCTTCGGCCACAGGTCATCCCTTATGTGTTCAAGCGCCGCCAGTTTGGCCCGCGCGCGCGCGATGTCCCCGTGGCTGATCTCTGCCACGGCCATTCCTTCGCCGGAGTCCACTTGGCCGAGAATGTTCCCCCACGGCCCTACTACCATACTGTGCCCCCATGTCTTTACCTTCTCGCCGGGCCGCTCCGCCACGTCAAAATGCGTGCCGGCCGTATCCGCCGCGGCAAAGTACGCGAGATTCTCTATCGCCCTCGCCCGCACAAGCGATGCCCAATGCGCCGCTCCCGTCGCCTCCATAAATGCCGACGGCAGGCAGAAGATATCAGCAGGTTTGCCGCCGGACGGTCGGAAAAACTCCGGAAACCTCAAGTCATAGCAAATACCTACCTCCACCCGAAATCCGTCGGCGTCAAACGAAAACCGCCCCTCCCCCGCCGACAGATACGACCTCTCGTCGTAGCGGGTCCTGCCCGGGATATCCGTCCAGAAAAGGTGCATTTTCCTGTAGCGTCCGGCGAGCTGCCCCTCGGGCGTAAAAACCGCGCATGTATTGAAGTACTCCCCTTCAGCGGTTTTCTCTACGTAACTGCCGCCCACAAGATAGATGCGGTTTGCAAGGGCTTGCTCCGCCAGAAACTTCTCAACCGCGCCTCCGGTCTCCTCGGCGTTCTCGCGCCATTTGGCCGCCGGCAGAAAGCGAGAAAACATCTCCGGCAATACCGCCAACCGCGTCCCGCGAAAACTCGCCTGAGCCAGAAGACGTCCTGCCGTCTTAAGGTTTCTCTCCTGATCAATCCCCGGACAAAACTGCAATACAGCGACTGTCAGCTCAGACATGCGCGCCTCCATGTATTCAGGTTCGCCGCAGTATACACCCCCCGACGTCGAAATCAACCCGGCTCAAAACGCGCCTCTCTGCCACAAAGGTTTACTTTAGCTTGCGTTACGGTAGAATAGTCGTCGCGAGAGGCCGTATGCGCCCTCCCCTTCGGCTGTTTCTCAATGAACCGCCCGGCTTCAGGGGGCGCCGGTTTCACTGAGGGTATCAAATTGCGCCTGACCGTTCCAAAGACCGTTATCCGGTACATCTCTGCGGAGTTTGCCAAGTCCCTGGCGATTACCCTCTCCATAATCACCGCCGTCTGGATGCTTTTGTTCTCGATTATCATGGTTCGGCATGAGGCCATGGGCCCGAAGGCCTTTCTGATGTCGCTGCCTGTGATAGCTGTGATTTCGCTCAAATACACCCTTCCTCTGGCCGTTCTTTTCGGCGCAAGCATCTCCTACGGCCGCATGTCCACCGAAAACGAAATCCGCGCCATGGAGTGGAACGGGATTCACATTTTCTGGATCATCGCCCCTGCAGCCGCGATTGCCGTGCTTGCCTCCGGCCTGGCCCTCTACCTTAACAGCCAGGGGATCCCGGCCGCAAACCGCCGCCTCGGTAAGATACTCAAGGCCAATATCTTCGATGTCATTGACCACCAGCTCATAAGCGCATCCCGGGGACGAAACCAGATAGTCATTAAGGACATGGCCGTCAGCATCGGTTCATACGACCCCGATGCAAAAGTCATACAGGGTATCACAGTGTACCAGACCGACGACCGGCAGCGACTTATCCGTCGTATCGACGCCCCGAGCGCAAGGATTCTTGCCGGCAAGATCCCCGGTGCAGTTGTCATCGCCTCCGACAGCGACAGACCGGAGGAGGATCGAAGGTACGTCAGTTTCCAGTTTGATGCCGGATACGTGACCGAGTTCGACCCGGAGACTACTATGTTGAATGCCCGGTACCTCGCGCCGCCGGTAGCCCTGGATATGTCCAAACTCGAAGACGTCGGCGTCGGCAACAAGGGGCTCACCAATGGCGAACTCGCCTCAATAGCCCGCTCCGCCCACGGGCCCGCCCGGCATGAGGCCCTCACCGATTTTTACGAACGCGCGGCGTTGGGGGTTAGCCCGTTGTTCTTCGTGCTTCTTGCTGCGCCGCTGGCCGTCATTGCCCGTTGGAAGCACGTGCTCACATCCTTCTTGCCGAGCCTCGGTGTCGTTATAGTCCTCTGGTATCCTCTCATGGCCTGGGGCAAGGTATGGGGCGAGGCGGGCAGAATGAACCCGATGTACGGCATGTTCGCCGGCGATCTTGCGGTGCTCGTCGTCGCGTCGCTCGTCATCATAGCGCTACTTAGAAGGTGATTGCATGTTTCTGCGTATTTCCGACCGCTACATAATACGCTCTTTTCTATTCTCTTTTCTAATTTGTTTTTTGACGCTCGTTTCCTTCTTTATGGTCATGGATTCATTCGGCAGGCTGTCAAATATCGTTGAAGCCTGGCGCGCCACGGAAACAGGCGCCGTCTATCTGCCTCTGATGGTGCTTGAGATGAACGCCGTCAGGCTCCCGCTCATCTTCTACGAACTCATGCCTGTGCTGACGCTTGCAACGGCGATGTTTACGGTCGTGCGGCTTAACCGCGCTAACGAGATTACCCCGCTTCTGGCCAGCGGCGTCAGCATCTATCGTATCCTGTGGCCGATTTTTCTGATGACAATTGTGCTGACGGTCGTCCAGGTTGCCGACAGGGAGTTTGTCATCCCTCGATTTGGCGACAGCCTGTACGATTGGGACAATCTCCGCAACGAAACGACCCGCAGTGTCCGGCGCAAAGCCATGATGGACGACTCGTTTGGAAACGTTATCTTCGCCGGTCGTTATATTACCGCCGATAAGACCCAGGAAAACCCCCAGATTACGCGGTATTGGCAGCTGTCAGGGCTGAGGGTTCCCATGGTCATCATTAACGCTCTTGAAGCGCGATGGGTTACCTCCCCGCGGCCGGGGTGGCTCTACAAAAAAGGTACGGTCATACAATATGACCGCGCCGGTAATGTGATTACGCAGACTCCCATTCCCGATGATGGCAGCCTCGTCCCGCTTGTGGGCATTTCTGCAAAGCCCGGCGCTTTCGAACTAATCACCGACGCAACGCCTGAGAGATTTGAGACAAAACAGGTGGACATATTCTACAGGCCTACGCTCTATCTCATCGACTACATGCGCGAGCACGGGTTTCGAGTTGACATTGCCCTTGACGTCAACCGCCGAATCGCAGCGCCGCTGACCAACATTGTGCTTCTGCTCATCGGTCTGCCGTTTGCGCTCAAGCGCGACATGAAAAGCCCCTTTCTTGGCATTGCTCTTGCCGTCGCGATTACCGGCGCATATTACGCCGTCGGGCTGATATGTGAAAATTTCACTCTCGAGGGCCGCCTTTTAACTCCACTTACCGGCTCCTGGGCCCCGATTATTATCTTTGGGCCCATTGGCGTTCTGCTCTTCGATACTATGGAATCTTAACCGAGGGATCTGACGTGTCCAGAAATGCCGCCGTGAAAAGAAAGACTCGCGAGACTGACATTCACCTTTCGCTTGGCCTCGATGGTAGCGGGCAAGCCTCGATTATGACCGGGATAGGATTCTTCGACCACATGCTCATGCTCTTTGCCCGTCATTCCGGCATCGACCTTGAGGTCAAAGCTTCAGGCGATACTGAGGTTGATTTTCACCACACCGTAGAAGACGTCGGCATAGCCCTTGGCCAGGCCGTGAAGGATGCCTTGGGCGACAAGGCCGGCATAGAGCGCTACGGGTGGGCCATTGTCCCGATGGATGAAACGCTCGCGCAAGTGGCGCTTGACCTTTCAGGAAGGGCCTATCTTGTTTTCAAGGCCGAGTTCCCCTCGGACAAGACCGGCGATTTCGACGTCGCGCTCGTCGAGGAGTTCATGCAGGCCTTCGTTAATAACGCCGCCGTTAATCTCCACGTCAACGTCCCTTACGGCCGCAACGCCCACCATATCGCCGAGGCCATATTCAAAGCCTTCGCCCGCGCACTCCGCATCGCCGTCAAGGTCACCGGGACCGACGTGCCGAGCACCAAGGGGACTCTCTAACCGCCGAATTCCCCGAGAAGCCGTCGCCCGGTTTCTCGAAGAGTTGGTGAAATGTCCGCTTTCGCTCTTCTTGCCGATGACAGTTCTACGGCGAATGTGCCGTTCCGTATCTCGTCGAGCACCTCGCTCATCTTCTTTTCAGCGTCCGCGTCTATCACCCGTCCGCCGCGCGTCAGCCCGCCGTAGCGCGCCGTAGGGCTGATATTGGCGTACATATTCTCTATGCCTCCGGCGTAGATGAGGTCAACAATCGCTTTGGCCTCCCAGATGCACTCGATGTACGCCGCTTCCGGTGAGTAGCCCTTGGAAACAAGCAGGTCGAATCCGGCCGCCATAAGCCTCGGTATCCCGCCGCAGAGCACCGCCTGCTCCCCGAAAAGGTCCGTCTCCGCCTCCTCGGCAAAGGATGACTCGATGATTCCTACACGCCCCGACCCTATTGCCCCGGCGTATGCCACCGCCGTGTCGCGCGCCACGCCCGTTAGGTCCTGCGCCACGCCGACGAGCGCAGGCAGCCCCGACCCCGCTACGAATCTCTCCCGAAGAGTCCTGCCCGGCCCCTTGGGCGACACCATTACCACATCTGCTCCCCGCGGCAGTTCGAGATCGAGAAATCTCACGGCGTACCCGCAGGCAAAGCCTATTGTTGCGTGCTCCCGCATGTATGGCGTGACCGCCTCTGACAAAACCGTCTTTTGCACGTCGTCGGGCGTCAGGACAAATACTACATCCGACCGCCTCACCGCCTCTTCGATCTCGTACGCCTTAAACCCCTCGCCCTTGGCTGCGGCAATCCCCTTGCCCTGCGCCCGCCCTCCCACCACGACGTTGCACCCGGAATCCCTCAGGTTGAGGGCTTGCGCCCGCCCCTGGATGCCGTAACCTATGATGCCGATGGTCTTGCCGTCAAGCGCCGCGCGGTTGACATCAGCATCGTGAAGAATTCTCTTCATCGTCTCGCCTCCGGAAATAAACAGGGGGCACTCATGGGCGCCCCCTGAAATTGACAACAGACAGATTCTATGTAGTCGCGTCGAGTTCGCGAAGATACTTTATCGCCGCAGGGAACGCCACTTCCGGCTCCTCGATCTCCGGATGCCAGGCCTTTTCCCACTCAAGTGACACAAACCCCTTGTACTTGATGGACTTCAACGCCTTGATAGCGTCCGCCAGCGGGATAATCCCTTTTCCGAGCATTGCTTCTTTGCCGTCGGACGTGTGGTCTTTGATATGCGCATGGATGATATGGTCCTTGACGAGTCCGGCGCCGACCTCGAACTTCTCGCCCGCCACCCACGAGTTGCCCATGTCCCAGAGGACTTTGACATTAGCGTGATTGGCGGCAAGCACGACGGGCATGAGCTCATCGCTCTTGGTCCACGAATCGTGGCTTTCGATGGTGACGGTGACATTCTTTTTCGCGCCGTATTCCCCGCAGCGCCTGAGGCTGTCCGACAGTATCTTGGCCCACTTCTCGCGCGACTGTCCTTCGGGTATGTTGCCGCCAAAGACGCGCATCAGTTTGACGCCCAGCTCGGCCGCGATGTCAATGTGTTTTTGTGCTTCCTCGAATGCCGCCTTCTGCTTGGCGTCGTCCGGCCAGCAAAAACTCGACGACGAATCGATCTGCACTATCGGCAGTCCCGCGGCTTCAAAGAGCTTCCGCGTCTTGTCGATCTCCCCTGGCGCAAATTCGGGCGCCTTGGACAGGTCAAAGACGCGCTTTATGCCGCGGATCTCAACGCCGTCAAAGCCCAGTCTCTTGGCCTCCGAGACGACCTTTTCCACCGGCCAATCGGGACAACCCAGCGTGCTGAATGAGAATTTCATAAGTGCGCTCTCCTGCAAGGGTCTCAGTTTCCAAAGCCTCAAATATAGAAAACCAGCGCCTGTTGTCCAGCAAAAGCCCCTAGAGATCGACAAGCACCGCGCCGAGTTGATAGGCCCTTTCGCGAACATCCCGCTGGCACGTCATGATAAACACCTGTCTGCCCGCGGCGGCGTCTCTCAGTATCTCCATCGCCGTGGCAAGTCTTTCGGCGTCGCAGTTGATGAAGGGGTCATCGAGCATGACAGGTAGCGTCTCTTCTGCCGAAAGCGCCTCCACCAGCGCCAGCCGCGCACATAGATACAGCTGCTCCATCGTGCCCTGGCTGAGGACGTGCGGCTTCACCGGCGTGTCGCTTGCTAAGTCCGAGACGCTCATCGATAGGGCCCCGTCACTCTCAGTCCACAGGTGCACGGTCTGGTGTCGCCCGCTCGTCAACCGCCCTACCAGGCCCGCAAGACTTGCTTCGAGCTTCGGATGTGTCTGCCTGTGAAACTCCTCCGCCGACTCCCTTATGATCTCACGGGCCTTCTCAAGAGCAGCTTTGTGAAAACCCTGCATGGTGTGACGGTTTTCGAGTTCGTCGATCCGCTCCTCGACCTCTGCAGGGTCTTGTACGCCGTCAAGCCCCGCCGCCACCGTGGCCTCGGTTGCCTTTAACTGGGCCTTTACTTCACTTGTGCGTCTTTGCTGGTCACCGACTTCCCGCACGAGCACCGGTATTTCCTGCTCAGCGACCGGCGTTTCATCACAAGCCGATGACTCATTCGCAAGACTGTTGCGCTCCATCCCGCCAAGGCAGAGTTTCTCGCGCTGTGCAATGTCGGCCAGGGCCGAGCGAATCTCTGAAAGCCTCCTTCGCCCGGCAATGAGGCCTTTGAGCTCTGCGACGTCTGTGGCGCCCGCGGCGGTCAGAAACGCGCACATCGTCTTGCGTGCTTCTGCCACGTCGCCCTCCGCATCCGTAGCTGTCCGAGCCGCGACCTCTCGTTTCCCGGCCTCGGCCCGCGCCTCCTCAGACAAATGCGCTGCGCCGTCATGCCTCTCCCAGAGCGGATCAAGCGCCTGCTGAACTGCGCTCGCGTCTGCAACATCTTCGAAAATATGCTCCGGTGTTGCTGCCTTAGCGGATGAGTCCACGTCGCCTCCGACGAGGCGGCTGATCGCGTCGGAAAGCGATGAAGAAAGTGAGATGCCGACCTGCCCGGCCGCGCCGCGCAGCTCTGCGATAATCTGCTCAATCTGCCCTGACAATTCGTCAAGTGTCTCTCCCACCCCGGATGTCTCTGCTGCCAGTTGCGCAGCTTTTGCCCTGTCCGACTGGATCTGAGCGCCCTCCGTTAGAAGGCGTTCCCTGAGTACGGCGCCGCGTGCAAGCGACCTCACTGCGATATATCCTGCGGTCACGGCTGCTGCCGCGCAAAATGCAAGGCCTCCCGCCAGCGCCGTACCTCCCGACGTGACAAGCAGCGTGACGCTCGCCGCTACGGCCAACACGCCGACCGCCACCGCAATCATGCCTGTGCGCCTGGCCTGTGCCGCCTCACCGGACAGCCCCGCCGAAGCGGCTCCTTCCTCAGCGCCTGCCCAGCCATCGCCCCACTTGGCGGCAAGTGCCGACTCCTCGTCGGCAAGCCTGAGCGCCTCCGCTCGCTTGTCGGTCAGCCTGCCTCGCACCCCGACAAAGCGCACCAGCGCCCCCTGGAACTGTCTTAGCCCGTCGCCGGAGAGGCCCGCCGACGCTCCGGACGCCTTAAGAGCCGCCTGGGCCTCCAGAGACCTCTTCTCTGCCTGCGAGAGCGCATTTTGTGCCTTGGAAAGCGTCTGCTCGGAGCTGGTTAGCTCGGCCTGAGCCCTGGCGACCGCCTCTCCTGTGATATCCTCAGGCAGCGACTCGGAGCGCTTAAGTTCCTCGGCCTCCTTCATGAGAGCCTCTTTCTCCGCCAAAAGCACATCGAGGGCCCGTTTAATGCTCTTGACAAGACGCGTCCTTTTCGTGAAAAGCACCCCTTCCTCTGCGTCGAGTTCGCTTTCGAGCCGTGCGCGCTCCTCGATAGCTTGTGCATACCGGCCGCGCCGCTCCTGCACGGTCTTAAATGCCTGCCGGGCTTCATCGAGCTCGCGCCTTGTGACCGCGTAACTCTGCGTATATGCCCGTTCCGTACCGATTCGCCCTATTGCGTCGAGAAGCACATCGCAGGCCCGCGCCGCCCCTGTTTTCTCATCTCCTGTCGATGCGAGCGCCGCGATCCTGTCTGCGATGCCCTTCTCAGCAAAGTCTTCCGCCGAGCCGACG
>CALMGO010000420.1 GCA_937863625.1 uncultured bacterium | reverse complement strand
GCCGGCGAAGAGCACAAAAATCTCGCCACCGTCGAGTCCCTCTACCACCCCATGGTCGCCGCCGGGCTCGACCGCCACTCGCTCGTCGTCGCTCTCGGCGGCGGCGTTGTCGGTGATATTGCAGGTTTTCTCGCAGGCACCTACATGCGCGGCATCCCTTTCATGCAGATCGCCACGACCATCGTCGCCCAGGTAGATTCGTCCGTCGGCGGCAAGACCGGCGTCGACCTCCCCGAAGGCAAAAACCTCGTCGGCCTCTTCTACCAGCCCATCGCGGTCGTCATCGACCCTGCTACCCTCGCCACCCTCCCCGAACGGGAAGTTCGCTCCGGCCTCGCCGAGGTCATAAAGCATGGGGTCATCCGCGACGAGGAGTATTTTGCCATGCTCGAGGGGTTTGGCGGGGGACTGCTTACGATGCAGCCCGAGACTGCTGCAAAGGTCGTCGAGCGAAGTGTCGAGATAAAGTGCGACGTAGTCTCGCACGATGAACGGGAGTCGGGCCTGCGCGCCATTCTCAATTTCGGCCACACTTTCGCTCATGCGCTCGAGGTTGTTACCGGTTACACGCGTTACCTCCATGGGGAGGCCGTCGCCATCGGCATGATCGCCGCCGCCGAGACGGCTGCGGCCGCATCCATCTGCGACAAGACAGTTCCTCAGCGCGTCCGCGCCCTCTGCTCGGCCGTCGGACTCCCGACGGACGTCAGCGGCCTATCGCATGCGGCAGTCATCGCGGCGCTTTCGCGTGACAAAAAGGCCATCTCCGGCAAGGCGCGCTTCGTCCTTCCGCTTCGCGTCGGCGAGGTGTCGATCTTCGATGAAGTCCCACTCCTCGCCCTCCACGCCGGTCTCGCAAGCGTCGGGCTTGCCGTATGAATCTCTCGCCAGAGGCCGCCGCTATCGTCGCGCTCAATCTCGCCGAAGGCATCGGTTCCCGCACGTACGCGGCGCTTGTCGAGCGTTTCGGCTCTCCGCAGGAGGTCCTCTGCGCCGCAGTCAGCGCGCTGGAATCCGTCGGAGGCATCGGCCCGCGCCGCGCCGCCGCCATCAAGCTCATCGCCTCAGGCGGCACTCTCGATGAGGAGTTTGCCCTCGCCGAAAAGCATTCGATAAATATCATCACCTTGAAGTGCGACTCCTATCCGCCGGCGCTCAAGAATATCTCCGACCCTCCGCTTGTGTTGTATGTGAAGGGCACGCTCGAGCCCACCGACGCCATCGCCCTTGCATTCGTCGGCTCGCGCCGCGCCAGTCTCTATGGCCTGCGCGCCACGGGGCGTCTGGCCGGTCAGGCAGCCCGCGCAGGTTTTACCGTCGTCTCCGGCCTCGCCCGCGGCATCGACCGCGCCGCACACGAATCGGCGCTCCTGGCAGGCGGCCGCACAATCGGCGTCACCGGCTCGGGCCTCCTCGACCTCTATCCGCCCGACGCCGCCGACCTCGTCGACCGCATCGCCGCCTCCGGCGCCGTCATGAGCGAATTCCCCCTGCGCTTTCCCCCCGTAAGGCAGCACTTCCCGCGCCGCAACCGCATCATCTCCGGCCTTTCGCTTGGCGTTGTGGTCGTCGAGGCCGCCCGCCGCTCGGGTTCCCTCATCACCGCGCGCCACGCCGCCGAACAGGGGCGGGAGGTTTTCGCCGTTCCCGGCCCCATCGACTCCCCCTCAAGCGCCGGCTGCAACCAGCTCATCGCCGACGGCGCCAAGCTCACCTCGGACCTCGCCGACATCACCAGTGAACTCGGCGTCCTCGAGGACCGCGTTGACCTTCCCGGCGTGAGTGACATCGCCGACCTCCGCTCGCTTTCCCTAAACGTCGTCGAACGCCGCATCTTCGACGCCCTTGACACAAACGGCCTCTATATCGAGGATATCATCTCAAGGACCGGGCTCGAAGCCTCCGCCGTCAGCGCGACGCTTCTCATCCTCGAAATGAAGCGCCTTGTCACGCAGATGGCGGGACAGCGCTTCGCGAAGGCGTGAAGAACCCGTTTCGTCACGGAGGTGCCCTATGACTGCGCACGCGCTCGATGGACTGAAACTAACTCCCTGCTGGCGTTCCTTTGTCGGGGCCCTGCACGCGGCCCTCTCCGTCGTCGATTCGACCGAATACGGCCTCCATGAACTTGCCGGCCGCACCGGCTTTGCATTTCACATAAACGTCCATTCCGACATCTGCCCATCGGGGCCTACCGCCTTCGCCTCAGGCCGTGCCTGCCGCCGCGCCTTTGACCAGGTCGGATGGGATTTTGACCGCTTTTCGGCGGACTCATCTGAAAATACTTTCTCCCTTGTCCAGACCCGCGCCGCGGCAGCCATCGAGGCCGCCGTCAGACGTGGAGTGCCAGCCATCGTCTGGGGCATAGACATAGGTGAATACTCCATCGTAAGTGGTTGCGACGGCGACAAACGCGTGTTCAGCGTCTCCACCACTCTCGGACCGGAGTTCGACGCAAAGGGGCTCCCTTATGACCGCATCGGCCTTGGCCCCGTGCCGATTATCGATGTCTATATCCCGCTTGAGAAGGTCGACATTGATCCTGCCGCAGCCGCCGCTGAGTCCATAAAAATCGCCGTCGGCCACGCCCTCGGCGCCGAGGCCCACCTGCCCGGATATGCCAACGGCCTGGCCGCATACGGCCTGTGGATAGAGGCCCTGCGGGCAGGGCGGGCGCAGCTTTTCGGCATGGCTTACAACTCCGCCGTCTACGCCGAGGCGCGCGCCTTTGCCAAGGAATATCTCGCCGACCTCGTCAGCTCTTCGCTTCTCGCGCCGGCTGACCTTTTGGCCGAAGCCGCCAAAAACTACGAGCACGCAGCCGACAACCTCGCCGCCCTTGCCGATATGTTTCCTTTCAGCGGCGACCTGCCTCACGATGAATTTGTCTCAGGCGAAAAGGCCGGCGAGGCCGCGGCCCTGCTCGAGCGCGCACTCTTCTGGGAGCACGCCGGCGTGCGCAACCTCGAATCCGTTCTCAAGACCCTCAATGCGCGTTGAACCGCAACTGGAGATGATTACTTGAAAGCCTCCGTCAAAATCTTCCTCGTGACCCTGGCCCTCTTTGCCCTGGCGGTCCTGCTCTTTCACGACCGCAAATCCGTCTCAGTCGCGCGCTCCGAAAACCGCCTCGAAATCTACTACATGTACAATGAAAACGAGTCCCAGGCCGATTGGTTCAACGCCGCGTGCGACGAGTTCAAAACCGCATTCGCCGACAAATATCCCGGCATCGAAATCGACGTCCTCTACGCAGGGCGAGAGGTCCTCGGAAAACTCCGCCCCCGCATGATCATCGGCAATCCGCCTGACATCGTTAATCAAGGCGGCGACCAGCTCGAACCGCTCATCCGCGCAGGCCTGCTCGAACCGCTCGACGAGGTCCTCAGCCTCCCTGCCTATGACCAGGATATGCCCTGGCGGGATACCTTCATCGACGGTGTCTTTGATATATATGCGTATGAGGGGCACGACTATTTCATCCCGACGAGCCTCTTCTGCAGCGTGTTCTTTTATGACAAGGTCATGTTTGAACGCCTTCATATCACGCCGCCGGTCACCTGGGAGGAATTTCTCAGCGTCTGCCAGACTTTGAAAGAAAACGGCATCGAGCCTATCGCCGCCGACGGCACCGAGATCGGTTACAATATCGCCTGGTACGCCTACGCCATAAGCCGCACCACCACCGTCGAGCACGTACTTGCCACCGCATGGAACGAGCCGGGCACTTCATGGGACGAGCCCTGCTACGTCGAGGGCGCCGAGATGGTCCGGCTCCTTCGCGACAAAGGATATATCATGAAGGGCTACGAAGGCTCCAAGTGGCCGTCCGCTCAGATGAACTGGGTTCAGGGCAAATGCGGCCTCCTCTACACGGGCACGTGGATCCCGAAGGAGATGAAGAACGCCCTCCCGGACGCGTTCAAGATGGGCATCTTCCGCGCTCCTATTCTTGAGAGCCACCCGGACGGCGACTCCTATGCGCAGGATATCGGCGCCGAATGCTTTGCCATCCCCAAAGGCGCGCGCCACCGCGAGGCGGCAATTGATTTTCTCCGGTTCATCACCTCCAAGAAGCAGGCCGATATCCTGGCCGACATGGACGTCCCCAGCGCCATAAAGGGGTGCCGCATGCCAGAGGCTCTCATCGGCCTCGACACGTACCTCTCCCCTCCCTACAAACTCATCGAGGGCATGGCCGGCATCGGCAGCGACCTTTCCGAATGGTACCGTATCGTTCCGAGAAACTACTGGAGCGACCTCTTTCTCGGACACATCGGCCCCGAAGAGATGTGCAAAGAGGTCGAGCAGGCCCACCTGCGATACTATGAGCGCATGAAAGCGATTGGCGGGGAGCCCCGTTAACCCGACACGTCAGTTTGTGTCGGGTTGGTCCCCGCTTTCCCTGGAGGCTATGACCCTGATGCGGTACGCCGGATGGTTGACGAAGCCGCACCGACATTCTATGCTCAATTGAGTAAACACTTGCCGCGGAGACAGCACGCATGATCGTCAGAGGCAAACACCGTTGGTGGCACTTTTTCACCCATCCGGGGGCGGTCCTCGTCGCCCCCGCTTTTATCCTTTATACGGCCTTTTTCGTATATCCCGCCGCTATGGCCTTTTACGTGAGCCTCACCCGCTGGTCGGGCTTTTCCCCGGTGCGCACGTTCATCGGTCTGGACAATTTCCGCGAACTCTACCATGAAAGCCTCTACTGGCGGGCCGTCTCCAACAATTTCATCTTTATGTTCGGCGCCGGCGCCGCCATATTCTTCTTCGCGCTGCTCTTCGCGGCCGCCCTTTCCAACCGCAATTTCCCCGGCCGCCGTTTCTTTAAGACCATGCTCTTTGCCCCTTACGTCGTCTCCATCGTAGCCATCGCCGTTCTCTGGACATTCGTCTACGACCCCAACTGGGGCCTTTTGAACAGCATGCTATCCTTTTTCGCGCGCTTTCTTGTCCGGCTCGGACTCCTTTCCCCCGACCGCGCGCAGGTAGGCGTCCTCTGGCTGGGAAGCTGGGGCATGGCCATGCCATCCCTCTCGGCCGTCATGGTCTGGGCGGGCATAGGGTTTTATGTCATACTCCTCATGGCGGGCATCGACCGCATCCCCGACGACCTCTACGAGGCCGCGCGAATCGACGGCGCAAACGAAAAGCAGAGTTTCTTTCACATTACGCTGCCGCTTTTGCGCGACGTCCTCGTCATCGCCATCAGCATACACATCATCGGCGCGTTGAAGCAGTTTGGCCTCATCTGGGCCATGACGAGGGGGACCAATTATACCCACACCATGGAAACCTACATGTACGACGTTGCGTTCGAGCCCCGCACCATGAGTTTTCGAATGGGCTACGGCACCGCCATGACCGTCGTCCTCTTTTTCATGGTCATCCTGCTCACATTCACGTTTAATATCATCATGCGCAAGGCGGAGGTCGAATACTGATGGCCCGCAACGAACACCTCAAGGACTACACACCCACCCGCGGCCTCCCCTCCGGTCTCGGCAACAAAATAATCTTTGTTATTCTTGCCGCATGGGGGGCATTCTCCGTCATGTCGCTCCTCTGGATAGTCGTCACCTCGCTTCGCACGGACCAGGACCTCTTCAGCAGCCCCTGGGGCCTGCCCTCCGCGCCGCAGTGGGTCAACTACAAAATCGCCTGGACCATCGCCAAGATGGGCCAGTACACCGCTAATTCCGTCATCGTCACCCTCTCAAGCGTCTTCTGCATGGTCGTCATCTCCTCGATGGCCGCGTATGCCATCACCAAGACGGACTTTTTCGCTGCGAAGCCGCTCTTTTTCTACTTTCTCGCGGGCATGGCCGTCCCTGCGAGTCTGCTGCTCGTTCCGCTTTTCATGACGCTCAAGAATTTCAACATCAGGGATCTCGCGCTTTTCTCCGTCGGCGACTACTGGCTCATTCACATAAAGGACTTTTACCTCATCGATTCGCGCCTCGGCCTCATCCTCATTTATACTACGCTCGGCATCCCCTTTACCGTTTTCGTCCTCACCGGTTTCTTCCGTACGCTCCCGACGGCGCTTGCCGAGTCCGCCGCCGTCGACGGCGCCAACGAATACACGACCTTCTACCGCATCTTTCTCCCGCTTTCCAAGCCCGGCCTCATCACCGTCGCCATCTTCAACTTTCTCTACACCTGGAACGAGTACCAGTTTGCGCTTGTATTTATCTCCAACGAGAGATTGAAGACCCTCCCCGTCGGCCTCTATTCGCTCGCCCTCGCTACGCAGCATTCAAATAACTGGACCGCGCTCTTCGCCGGACTTGTTATCTTGATGCTCCCGACGCTCCTCATCTTCATCATATTGGAAGACCGCATCACCAAGGGCCTCACCGTCGGCGCCGTCAAAGCCTGAGCCGCCTTGTCTCGCCTTTGCAGGGGCGTCCCGACTTTTACCCGCCTGTGGCGGGTGTCGGGACTGCGCCCACGGTCTTGTGTCTTCTGCCCATTCCTCATTGCATCCCGCGAAAATGATGGTACATTACGCGGACAGCGGAGGTGCCCGACCCGGCCGGTATCGTCATGCGAGGAGGTGCAAGTAATGCTATCTGCCCCCAGTTGTTCTCCCGGTCACTCACACCCGTCTGCATGGCATCGCCGGCTTGCGCAGGCAGACATCCCTGACCGGCTCCACGAGCGTCTTGCCAACTCGATCGTGCCTCGCAGACTCTTGTTCTTGAGCGTTGTCCTCGCGGCGGCGATATGCATCACAGGATGTCGCAGCACCCAGAGCAGGGCCTTCCGCGGCCCGATCAATCAAGGGTTCAAGCCCCCGGTCGTGATCATTGTTTCTACGCAGGAGAAGCCACCGGAGCTGAATGCGGAGATTCATGAGTATATATTGAGCCTCCAAAGCCTGCCTGCGTTCCGAGACGCTCAAGTCATGACTGACCGCGAGGCCCTGGAGACGGACCTCTCCGGCAAGTCGCTCCTCGTCTACGGGACCCCGTGCGGTAACGCCTTTCTCGCTAAGCACCTGGCCCGGCTTCCGCTCGTGATTGATGCTGACGGCGTCGAGTTTAGCAAGCGCATAAAAGGGGACAACCTGCGCGTCATCACTACCTGGCCTAACCCCCAGGATTCTTCCCGCGCCATGGCCATCTATACTGCGCAGCAGGCCCGCGACGTTATCGGCATAAACGCAGTGTTTCACGGGCCGGAGGACTTTCTGATTACCAGGCGCGTCGACCGGGGATCGGAAGTACTCTACCGGGGCCTTTACCGCAAAAACAACGGCCGATGGTCAGACCCCATACCGCTGCCGATGTATTCCACCCCTTGGGATTTTGCGTACACCCCCTCTCGCTTGGCTGTTTCGGGCAATCCGGAAGAGATCGGCAGGGAGATTGGAGCCGGTTGCGCCGAAACGCTGGCCGAGATAATTCCTTTGGCCATGGAGCAAATCAAGTCCGACTCACGCCTTCAATCTGATCAGGAAATATACGCAAAGGCCTCGCAGATTGAAGCAACGCTTGATCCTCGCGATGTCGCGGAGATGCAGGCTATAGCGAAAGCAGCGGGACTGGACTACCGGGATGTGCTGAGTCTGAACCTTTATTACAACCTGAGCGGGTCCGGACTGGCCTGCCGCCAGGTTGCAGTCTGGGGGGATGCCTCCGTTGACGGGCGGCTCCTTCACGGCAGGAACCTTGACTGGCGAGACACCCCCAGCAAGCTGCTGTCGGGAAACCACCTTATCCTCAACGTCAAGCCGGATGACGGCATAGAATATCTCCTCCTCACATGGCCGGGCTACACGGCCGCCGTTACAGGAACTAACCGTGAGGGCTTGACCGTTGCTGCAAACGTCCTCATGCCTCCTTCCAAGGGACGCCGCAAGGCAGAGCCGGTCTTCTTCACCGTAAAGCGCATACTGCGCACCTGTAGCACCGTAGATGAAGCCGTCGATGAAATAAAACGCGCCCGTCCATCGGACGACATGTCGATTCTGATTTCTGATGCCGACGCCCCTGCTGCAGTTGTTGTCGAGTTGTGGGGTGGCAGGGTTCGCCTGCGCGAGCCGGCTGAAGGCGAGAGCATCATAGGTAACGCCAACTACCCGACGACCTTCGCATGCTGGTACCCGGGAGTCCGGAGGTCGGCTGACTGGCCCACTTGTGATATCTCGCGACAAATTGGCTTGCCGCTCGACGTGGATAGGATGCAGCATGTGTTGGGCAACGGGTATGTAATACAGGAAATGAACCTTGTCAGTGTGATATTCGATCCCACAATGAACCGAATGTTTCTTTCTTGCAGGCAGTTTATGGCCGCCCGGGGCACGTTCGCCGAATACCCCCTGTTTTCGGACCAGCAATTAAAGGGACGGTCACCATAACTACGCGGTAATGCCGACGGATTCCGGCGCGATACCGTACAGGCAGTAAATGCCGTTCAATCAGGAGACAGCGACCATGTACAGATCCGTTATGATTCTGCTCTCGGGTGTCCTTTGTGCCTGCTGCGCAGGGTGTGGCAAACCGAGTGCTTCCCTCACGGCCACGCCCAAGGCCGGCAGCAGCAAGGCTGTGCTTACTCTTGATACAAAGCATATTAGAGGTATCGGCGGGCTAATCGTCTGGAATGGTACGACAGGTGAGTACCTCTGGGCAATAGCCCGCGTGGTAGGGCCAGAACCCAATACACTCTATGTGGAGACGCGATATGGCAGCGTGCCGCGCCTCATGGAGCAGCTATATCCGGCGGATAATGAGGCGCCCGCGGTACCCAAAGCGGGCGACATCGTGGGCGTGTACGTCGACTACGGCTATGATGAAGGTTTCGCAGCATGCGCCGGTGTGTGGACATTTGTCTTCGAGGTCCAGAGCGACGGTGGATGGATACCCGTCGACCCTGCGAAGGTTCTGCGCAAGCCAGACACAACATACACATCCGTCGAAGAAGCGGCAACACCCGCGGGATGAAGCGGTGACATTCACTCACAACCGTGAGCGTATGGATATAAGGATTGAATGGGGACACCGCAGACCAGTGTAGGTCAAGGGCGCCCTGCCGAAAAACAAAGCGGCGCCTCGTTTAGAGGCGCCGCGTCACACGTCTTGCTTCTCTCTTACTCCGCCTAAGGCACCATCACCTCCACGGCCTTCCTGATGCCGCTTGCCGCTTCGGTAAATACGAACTTCCACCCCCCGCTGTCGCCTTCGAGGCTGAACTTCACCTTGCCCTTTGCCTTGCCGCCCTTGGCCGTCATATTGACCGAGTATATCGGGCTTGTCTCGCCCGACGGGCTCACGACCTTGAGGGCGACCGTGTGTCGCCTCGGTTTCCCGCCCGACACCACGACCTCGACGCCGTACTCCACGACGTTATTCTCCACCGCCATGGCTACTTTGAGGTCATTTATCTGGTAGGGGTACACCGCGTACACCTTCGCCTGCGCCGACCCTATCTCCGTATCCACCGCGTCGGTAACGCCGAGGTACTTCTTCGCAAGGCAGTCATACAGGTGCCCCTTTTTCGGCAGCGCCACGGCGATCTTCTCCGGCGCGACCTGCCCCTCTTCGCCAGCGCGGACTATCCCGTCGTACGCCAGCTTCTGCGAACCCGCGACGTTTTCCCTCAGCATGGCGTAGTACTCGACGCCGTCCTGGCTGTAGCGAAACATCTCGACCCTGTCGAGCCTCTTGCCATCGCCGTCGCGCACTTCCATAATCGGCTTCACTTTGAAGAGCCGCATCAGTTCGCCGACGGCCTCGGTAACGGCCTTGCCCTTATCCTCGTCTCCGCCGACCCTGACATCCGTGGCAAAGTTGAGATACGCGGCCGTGCCCTTGCCGTACTTGTTTATTACTATCGACGGCACGTTATGGGAGAAATCATCCCGCAAGAGCGCCTTGCCGCCCTTCGTGCGCACGCCCGGCTCTTCCTGTATGACGCCTGCATCTTCGACGGCCTTAACGTTCACCTTCGGCATCTCGCCGGTCACTCTCGGCTCGCCGTTTATGAAGAAATTCTCATTGCGCATGTTGAGCCGCTCAATCCCGAAAAGGTCGTCGAGCACGCCCTTCTTGAGGCGCTTGCAGTGGTCGTCCATGATCCCCGTCTGGAAATCAGCCACCACCGCACCGCCTGACTTTACAAACTGCTTTATCGCGGCCGCCTCTTTCGCGCTTATCGCCATCGACATCGGCATGATGAGGACCTTGAACTTTCTCTTCACGAGGTCCCCGGCCTCTATCTGCTGCCTCGATACAAAGTTCTGCTGGTAGCCCAGGTCCTGGAGGACATTGAGCCACCCTTGCCGCTCCTTGTCAAAGCGCACGTGTTTCCCCAGCGCCTGCGCCGCGTGTATCGACGGATACGAGTAATGCACCGCCACGCCGGTATTATCCCTCTCGGCGTCAAAGAGCATCTTTGACACGCCGGAGCCGCGCAGTTCCTTAAACGTCTTCTGCATGTCAAGCGCCGACCCCGACAGCGTAAAGTCGGGATTGACCACGCAAAACTCCCAGAACACGCTGAACTGCCTTATCTGGTGAAAGAACGCGTCCCATATCTTGTGATTGCTCGACCCGCCCATCTGCCCGTAGCCTATCCAGTTGCCGAGTATCGTCCGCGGCTTCTGAAACGACAGGTGAAATTCATACTGGTTGCCGCCGCCGTACGCCTCGAAATACTCCACCACCTGGTGCAGCCGCCAGTAGTCCATGCCCGTGTACGAACTCGATACCTGGAGCCCCGAGAGCCTTATCCGCGCGCCGGGGTCCACCTCGCCGACGCTGTCGCGGACAAGTTCGAGATTCCGCGCAAACGTCATCTCCATAAACGTCCTGTGGTCGGCCCACGGCGCAAAGTTCCCGTGCTCGCGCGCCTCGTCTATCGTCATGGGCATTACCTTTTCCCACGACGTAAACTTCGTTCCCCACTCGGTGTTGAGTTTCTTTATGTCCTTGTATTCCTTCTTGAGCCACGCACGCATCGCCGCGAGCGTATGCTTTCCAAAGCACACGTCGTTTTCGTCCCTGTAGCACGTGAGCGACCCTTCGTCCTGCACGTAGTAAGACAGCGGTGCGTATTTCGTCCCCAGCGCCGTCGTCGCGACTATCTTGTCGTGCATCGTCTTCTGAAACTGGGGGTCGTCCAGGCACGGCACCCGTTCGAGGTATT
>CALMGO010000419.1 GCA_937863625.1 uncultured bacterium | reverse complement strand
GGTCAAACGACTCGAATGCATCGAGCGTGACCGACTTTATGGCGCCCGTAACCGGCGTAAAGACGACCGTCATGAGATCGGTCGAAACGGTAACGTCCGACGTATCGATATTCTCGTTCTTGTACTCGTCCGGGACGTCATATCCGCCTGGGGCCGCCGGCGCTTCCTCAGGGGATTCCACGACCTCAACCGGCGTCTCTGACGGCGGCTCGACGGCCCCCTCGGAGGCGACAAGCACTGAGTCGGTGACGCCTGTCTCAGGAAGCGGCGTTTCCACGGGGGTTATTGCCGGCTGCGGAAACAGCACCGGCTGGATGAACACTGTGTATGTGAAAAAAAACGCGATGGCCAGGACGAAGGCGAGAACGGTTCGCTTTGTCATTATACCCTACCAGAGATATGAGTCATCTGCCCTCGGCCAGGCGGTCGGCCAGGAAATTGTCCAGTTCACGAACAGCGTAGATCTTTTTCATGGTCTCGTCAAAGTCATACGCCACCCTGACGAATTCCACTTTGTTGCCGTCGACAACGACGTAGCATGCGCGGTTGTCTCCGTCGCGCGGCTGGCCGACTGAACCGACGTTGATGATCGTCTTGCGGCTGTTGATCTCGTACTGGTTAAATACCTCCTGGGGAGGCCTGAAAGTCATGTCTTCCGTGAAAACCCCCGGCATATGGCTGTGCCCGATGTAGCATACGTGCTCGACCCGGCCGAAAATGTCATCCATCTTGCCCTTGTTGGCGATGTCTTCGGGAAATACGTACTCCCTCACCGGACGCCGGGGAGAGCCGTGGACGTAGAGGTCGCTGTTGTCGCGGTACGTCCTCTGAAGTTCGCCGAGAAAGTCCCATCTCTTCGTGTTGCTGAAGCTTTCGTTCGGGTCCTCCAGCATCTGCCTCGTCCAGTCGACCGCGTCCTTGGCCACCGGGTTAAAAGACTCCGTTTGGTCGCTCCAGAGCGCCGCCTCGTCGTGGTTGCCGAGTATGGTGACGTTAAACGTCTTGGCCAGGTCTATGCATTCGCGAGGGTTGGCCCCGTAACCGATGATGTCGCCAAGACAAATAATTTCCTTGATGCCTCTCTGCTCGATGTCGGCCAGCACGGCCTGGATGGCTTCGAGGTTGCTGTGTATGTCCGAAATGACCGCCTTCAACTTGCGTTCGCTCATTTCTTGTTTTCGCCGTCACCGCCTTCGGCGGTGGATTCCTCCACGAGCATTACGGGGATGCCGTCCCTGACGGGATACCTGCGTCGGCATCCTGTGCAGATAATGCTCTCGCCTTCCGCTCGGACCGCTGCCCGGCATGCGGGGCAAGCCATAATCTTCAGGAGTTCCGCATCTAACATGGGTATGCCGAATCGGTTAGTGATAAACCGCTATAAGTTAAGAACCCACGTAGTTTAGGTATTATTCCAGCAATGTCAAGCACAAGAATGCGCTACGCCCGCTCTTGAAGTTTCTCCGCTTTATGCTACACTTAGGGCGAACTTACCGGGAGGAGACGTGTCGCAGGAACAAACCCAGAAAAGGCCCGAAACTCTCATCAGCCGCCTTGCCAGACTCTCGCGTTCGGACATGCCGCCGGACGACTTCTTAAAGACGTTTCTGGCGCTTATCCGCGCCGCCCTCGCCGCC
>CALMGO010000418.1 GCA_937863625.1 uncultured bacterium | reverse complement strand
GCGTCGTTGCCAAGGAGGTCCTGACGCTTGCTCTGCGTGAGGGTGAGCCGCCGAGTGAAATCGAAACATACAGGGTGGTCCTCGACGCGGGCACGACACAGCTCAAAGCATGGGCGACTGAAGACGGAGTCATTCTCAAACAGGAGACTCCGCTTGGCTATACGCTCGTTTACAGGGAGAGTGCGCCTGATGATAAGCCTGAAAAACGTTTCTAAGTACTTTGGGAAAAAGTGCGCCGTGAGAGACCTCAACCTTGAGGTCGAACCCGGTGAGGTATTCGCTTTTCTCGGCCCGAACGGCGCCGGAAAGACAACGACCATAAAGATGATTACAGGTCTCTTGCGGCCTACCGAGGGCGCGGTGTCCGTTTGCGGTTATGACGTTGCAAAGCAGGCGGTGCTTTCGAAGTCGACCATGAGCTACGTTCCTGATCAGCCCTATTTGTACGACAAGCTTACCGGCCGCGAGTTTCTCAAATTCATCGCCGATCTGTACCGGCTCGAGGGCGATCTTGCGGAGTTTAAGGTCCAGCAGATGGTCGACACTTTTGAACTCGACGAGTTTGCCGACCAACTCGCCGAGAGCTACTCCCACGGCATGAAGCAACGGGTGGTCATGGCGGCTGCCATGCTTCACGACCCTCGTGTCCTTGTTATCGACGAGCCGATGGTAGGTCTTGATCCCCGCAGTTCGCGTGCTGTCATGAACATCTTCCGCGAACGTTCGAAAGCCGGAACGACGATTTTCATGTCCACTCATACGCTTTCAGTCGCAGAGGACGTCGCCGATAGGGTCGGCATAATCGACAAGGGGGACCTTGTCGCGCTTGGGACGATCGACCAGCTTCGGATTCGCTCCCGCGTGGAAGGCCGTCTCGAAGACGTGTTTCTTGCGATTACGGAGGGAGCCGGTGTCTGAACTCGGCATACTCTTGGCCACAAGGTCCAAAGCGATAAAGAACGCCGTATCCGCCGTGCGAAGGGATTCAAGGCTTAAGGTCGCGTTTATATTGACATTTGCCTTGGCATTCTGGGTGGCGCTCTTCATGGGGTTCAGGGAAGCGTTCGCGTTCATATCTCAAGCCCCTGCGTTCGAAAACCTGCTTGTGGGGCTGGTCTTCAGCCTGTTTTTCCTGTCGCTTCTTGTAATGCTTGTTTTCTCAAACGCTGTCCTCATATACGGTAGTTTGTACAGGTCCAGCGAGGTAGACTTCCTCTTGACGCTTCCACTGCGCGAGGAATCCATTTTCAGCTATAAATACCTTGAAACGGTTTTCTACAGTTCTTGGGCCTTCATTTATATGGCAGTGCCGATTGTCGTCGCGTTTGGATACAAGCGCGGCGTCCCCTGGTATTTCTACCCCGCGGCGGTCGTGATGTTTCTGGTCTTTGTGGCGATACCTGCCGCCATCGGGAGCATCATTTCCGTGCTCGTCGTGACACTTGTGCCGCGCTCCAAGCTCAAGGCGCTTACCGCCGTTTCAATCGCGGCATTGCTTGTCGCGGTTCTGGTTGCCATCAAGTACGCGGCAGGCCTGGCGCCCAAGTACAACCTCGGGTACAACGACCTGACTCGGCTCACCGGCAAGGTCTCATTTGCGCAAAACGCCCTCCTGCCAAGCCTGTGGCTCTCAAAGGGCATACTGAGCCTTGCCAGAAGCGAGCCGAAAAGGGCGCTTTTCTACCTTGGAGTGATTCTAAGTAACTCGCTCTTCTTGACTGTCCTCGCTCAGGCGATCAGCAGGGGGCTTTTCTGGAAAAGTTTCTCAAGGTCACGCTCCACAGGCGCATCGCGCATAAAGACGGGATTCGGGCTTCTTAAGAGGGTCATTGACGCTGTCTTCTTCTTTCTGCCGCGCGAGATCAGGCTCTTCCTCGTAAAGGACACAAAGACTTTCGTCAGAGACACGACCCAGTGGAGCCAGGTGCTCATATTCTTCGGCGTCCTGACGATATATGTCAGCAATATCCGGAGCTTGCGCTATGACCTGAGGGTGGAGGAGGCCAAGAGTTCCATCGCCCTCTTAAACCTCGCCGCGACATGCCTCGTGCTTTCTACCTTCACCGGCAGGTTCATCTTTCCGCTCTTGAGCCTTGAGGGTAAGAAATTCTGGGTCCTCGGCCTCGCCCCCATCAGCCGAAAGCGGATTTTGTACGGCAAATTCTTCTTCGCGTTCTTCGGATCCCTCGTCATAAGCGAAGGGCTCATAGCCCTTTCGGACTGGATGCTTGAGTTTCCCCTGAGCATGTGGTTTGCACATGCAGTGCTCGTGCTTGCCATATGCGCCGGCTTGGCCGCCATTTCCGTAGGTCTTGGCGCGAAGTACCCGAATCTCAAGGAAGATAACCCCGCCCGGATCGTCGCGGGTTTCGGAGGCACGCTTAACCTCATAGTGTCGATGTTCTATATAGCAGCCATGGTCGGCACAATCGGCCTCGCGCATCATATCTCCTTTGCAAGGCGTACGTACGATATCGCGGTGTACTACAGAACTCTCACGGCCTACCTTCTGCTCAGTCTGCTCATAGGCGCTGCGACGAGCGTATTTTTCCTGAATATTGGGCGAAGTGAATTTGAGAAGATGGACTTCTGAAAGGGGCGGCAATGAGATGGGAATGGGGCGCTTTCCTTGCGACGTTCAGCACGGTGTTTATTGCCGAACTCGGTGACAAGACGCAACTGGCCACGCTTAACTTCGCCGCCAAGGGGCATTCTTTCCTGTCGGTGTTTCTTGGCTCCGCACTGGCGCTTGTATTGGCGTCTTTCCTGGGGGCGGCGTTCGGCGGCGCGCTCAGCCGCGTTGTAAGTCCGCAGATGCTCAGCACCGGCGCAGGCGTGCTATTCATACTGATGGGGGCGCTTATTCTCCTCGGCAAGATGTAGACGCCAGTGACGCCAGTATCTTGTCATAAAACGCACATGCCTCTCTTGTGCCTACGAGAAAGCATGGATAGTCCCTTGAATAGAGTACCGCCTCCGTCTGCAATTGCGCGCGCACAGCGGCGAGCCTCTTTTCGGTCGATGCCCGTAGGTCCTCCAAGGAGGCCGCCAGCGCGGCGTTTATCGCGCGCGTCCGTTCCCACTGGCGCCTGCGCGCCTCGCGTCCGGGCGGCGTAGTCCTGACAAGGCGCTCCTTTTCGTGTATGAGCCGTTCACAGTCGCCGCCTTGCTCCTTGAGGAATATCTGCGGATTGTACTCTATATCGCGCAGTTTCCGGATAAGGGTCGGGACCTCCCCCGCGTCGGTGCGCCGCTAAGGCCATTCGATGGCCAATGTGGCCGATATCACCGCGTATGCCGGCGGCTCGACACCGAAGAACCGCTTGATTATCCTGTCCGTTACTTCGTCGTATCTCGCCCCGCCGATACCGTGGACAAAGATATCTGCGACGAAAAGCCGCATGAAAAGCGTCGTCGATAGCGCGCGCGGGCGAATCTTGACCCCCATGGCAACAAGCAGTTCCCACGAGGCGCTTGCGGCCTGCACGCTCGTCGTATCCAACCGTCCGACCTCTGTCTTGCCGTCGTAAAGCACCACCTCGCTGGAGCCGCCTCTGGCGGCAAAGAGTCGTCCGCGGCGTCCGCCTGTCCGCCACACCCAGAAAGGTGTCTCAACGTGCGAACTGTCGGTGACAAGGTCCGGGACTGGGTTGACGTGATAGCGAATGTGATGCTCGCTGCGATAAGCGGCAAGCGCGCTGTTGTATGACTCGGCGAATTCCGCAGCCCGTGCGACAACGCCGCCTACGAACACGCCAAAGCCGGGCGTGTCGGAAAGTCTCGATACAGGCAGTTCAACGTTAGAAAGGCCGCACTCCCGTTCGTATGAAAGCCGCACGGCTGTCAGCACGTCCGCCATGGAACGCCCGGTGCCGGATGCGCCAAGTATGCGGCCTGCCAGGTCAATGGCGTTGCGCTGAAACGGTGTCGCCGTCGCACGGCGGGCGACCGCGGCTCGGAACTCGTCGCCGGCGTCGACCACAGGCAAATGCTCTTCAAAGGCCGTCTCGGCCAGCCTTTCGGCAAATGCCGCCTCCACCTGCCTGGCTGTTGCGCCGTCTCTGGCCGGCATTACGATCCCTAAATGCTTTGGCACGTCGTTATCTACGATCAGGTTCAGCGATGTGCCGCTTAAAGCCCTGGCAAGGCGAAACGTAAGATGGTTCTTGACCCATACCCCAGCCTGGTAGAGCTCACTCTGATGTCCCGTGGCGACGACCGGCGTCGTCAATGGGGGAGGGGAGGGGAGGTGCAGTTCCTTTGCGTAGTCCTGAGCGGCTTTGTGGCAGGCCTCGCGACACAAGACTCTCACGTGTTCGAAATCACTGTCGAGAAACGGGAACTTCTCTGCACTCAGTCTGGCCGCGTTGGCCGTGACGATATCGCAGAGTTCTTCGAGCCGCGGCCAGGCGGAATACTGCCTATGCTTTCGGGGTACAGCATATTTCATCGGCGCCACCGCAACAGCACGTAAGCATCTCCCCCGCGGGTGCAAGGCCCGCCCTCTTGATTTCGCGATCTATAACTGCTTTATAATATGCCAGACGCCGTTTTGCGTCATCGAGGTTCTGCCCAAAAGTCCTCGTCGGATCGACGTAAATAAGGCTCACAGGGATTTCCCTTACGGTTAACCCTTTAGCCGCGGCCTGAATCCAGAGTTCAAGGGGCATCGCGTAGCCGTCTTCGCGCAGGTCGAGATGCTTGAGCGAAGCAACCTTGTATGCCTTGAATCCGCAAAAGGCATCGGTCAGCCCGTAGCCCGTATGATGGTTCAAGATATCGGTGATGGCGCTGTTTATCTGCCTGCGTTCGCCCGGAGCCGATGTGTCCTCCGGTTGGGGGACGAGGTAACGGCTACCGCTGACGATGTCATAGTCGGGAATTGCCCACAGGAAGGAAGGAATGTACCGCGGCAAATGCTGCAGGTCGGCGTCCATCGTTATCACCACGTCAAAATCGCGCCTCGCGGCGTAGTCAAACGCGTCGCGCAAGCCCCTGCCGTAGCCGTAGTTGGTGGGATGATCGATTACCTCCACTCCCATGGCCCGTGCCTTGGCTGCGCCGGAGTCCGTGCTCCCGTCATTAACGACGAGAATATCATCGGCGAAGTTCTTCGCGCAGGCAAGCACCCGCTCTATGTATGTCTCTTCATTGTAAAGCGGTATTGCCACAAGAAAGCGCATTTGGAGACTCCAGAGTCGACGATTGTCAGCCTATCGGCACTAATGACCTCTGCTGTGCATCACAAGTTCCGAGAGGGGGCTGCTATTTGCGCTGGCGCTCGATGGGCAGAGTTCCCGCCCTGTGGTCCATTGCAAGCCACCCTGAAAAGCACAGACACATTATAAGGTTCCGGCAACGACTGTAAAGGTGATGCGCTTCCCGCGAGGTGCTCACGGGTGGCACGCGCTACTCCAATTCGGCGGCCGCCTCGTATGCGTTCCGGAGAACATTAAATCCGTCGACATCTGAAACTGGCGTGAGTGGCCGCGTCCCTATGGAGGACACCGGCAAAAGTCCGACG
>CALMGO010000417.1 GCA_937863625.1 uncultured bacterium | reverse complement strand
CTTGCGGAGCGCCTCGACCTCGGCGTGAGGGCCGCCGAAACGGCGATGGAAGCCTTCGGCGATGACACGGTTGTTTTTGACGATGACGGCGCCGACCATGGGATTGGGCTCGACGGAGCCCTTTGCGCGCTCGGCAAGAACGAGCGCACGGCGCATAAGTCGTATTTCACGGTCAGTATAGCGCATTTTCTCCTCCCGCGGGCAATCCTACATGAGAAGCGCAGGAATGTCAACGAGAGGCGCCGGCACCGGGAAGCGCCTCGTCATGAACATCATCATGAAACGCAAGACCCTCAATGAGCTTCGCCGCCGCCGCGACGTCGGCATGAGTCAGCCGTTCGCGGATGTCACCGGCGCCTGTCAGGTTCTCGAGGATGGCGATGGCAGATTGCGAGTCGCGCTTTTGTGACTCGGCGAACCTTTCCAGAAAACGTTTGGGGAGGTCGTCTCCGAACTCGTCGCAGAGCGCCTTCCAGAAGGCGAAACTCAGCGCGTAGTGGTCACCTTCGTTTTCGCGGCCGGAGTATATTACGACCCTGACATCAAGGACAGGGAAGAACCGTCGAGCGGGAAATTCCTTCAGCAAGTCAACGTACCTGTCGTCTTCAGGGATATCGTGTTGCGGCAACTCACCGCGGTATCTGCCCATCGCAAGGTATGCCGCGTACTCGGCAAGCCCGTCACCTATGAAGCGGTTCTTGCGGTCATGATCGTAAATCGCAAGCCCTTGCGTGAGCGTATGCTCGGCCCATTCGTGAGTGTTGATTTCGGCAAAGATACCGTTACTGACTTCATCAACACTGTAGCACCAGACATAGGGACGGGATTTGGCGCGGCGGGTAATGTAGGTCGCGTTGGGAGTCAACTCGCGAAAGATGACTACGCACCACTCCACAGGTTCCCGGCCGGTCATATTCCTGATGACCTCGCGCTGTCTTTCGAGCAGGGAGACAACGTCTTCGGCCTCCTGCCGGCAATCGCGTTCATACCAGACGGTGAAGTCAGGAGTGACGATTGCCTCCTTATCCTGCGGATAAAGTGTCACGAGGTTAGCCTTTGAATAACTTCTCCATGTGATGGCGCCAAACGACCCGGCGCCGCCAAGACAGCTCATAGCGGACAGGACACTCCAGGAGTGAATGACTACGGGAGGGTCCTCATCCTTGAGAGACTGCGTGATCGGGATTTTGAGGATGCCTGATTTGTCAGAGACGATTTCGATAGTGCCGGAGCCGGCGAGGATGGAGATAGCGACATTGCCGGCGGGTTCGTGGGTGCCTGCATGCGAGAGGCCAAGGTAGACATGCTCCGCGTCGTCCGGGATAAGTCCATTTCGTGACAGCGGTGCAATGAATTGAAGATAGGTTTCTCTCGTCTTCATGCCGTAGGGGCCGCAGGTTTTGACGCGAAACGGAGGGTTCTCGCTTATTAGAGCGGGATCATACGGGACCTCCACAATCCCGTTTTGGTCAGCTTGGATAACGAGCGGACCGGAGCGCGAGAGAATCTCAAATTCGACGTCCGGGGCCGGCATGACGTCTTCTGTCACGAGTATTTGAACGAACGAGCTTTCGGGCGGAGGGTTACTGTCATTGCCCTTGTGCTTGTTGGCTCGGAAAAACAGCATGCCGTACGTCGGAAGGTATCCAAACCCCGCCCGGCCTTCGAAATCAATAATGAAACGAGGGTTTTCTCTCAGAAGGTCTTCCCGGAGAGGGACATCGATGAGGCCAAACTCATCGCTTACGAGTTCGAGGGGGAAAGCCTTCGAGGCGATAGTCACTTTCGTATGAGGAAGGACGACGTGTCCCTTTCGGTCGGCTACGATGAGATAGAATGAGTCTGACTCCTGCGTTATCAGCTTATGCTTGCGAAGAGCCTCGACATGGCGGCGGTATGTCATACGATGACAGCCGCTGACGACAAACGCGCAAACCAACAATACTGCGAGAACTGCCGCGCGTCTTTTCATGTGCTTCCCCCCTTACCTTTTCAACGGCCGGCTTTGGCGCCTCCCGCTGATATCCTGATCGGGCAGGATATCAGATTGTCAGGCATTTCGCACGGAAATTGCCGCGGCGGTTTGGCTGGGGTTTGACGAAAGGGGCGTTTGTTGGTGTAATATGGCGGCACTGAAAGGAGAAATTGATGGCGTATTTCACCAAAGAGATGCGAAAGGCGGCGGCTGAGCCGGTGAGGATCGCGCTGGCCGAGGACATTGGCGAGGCGGGAGATATAACTTCGCGGGCCGCGGTGGGTGCAGACGCACAGGCGACGGGTTCGTATGTCTACAAAGAAGACGCAGTCGTCTGCGGAGTAGGGGTGCTCGAAGAGATATGCAGCCAGGTATCGCGCGGGATAGTGATTGAAGTCCTCAAGGGCGACAGGGAAGAGGTGTCGGCAGGCGATACGGCACTCAAGGTGTATGGTCCGGCGCGGGCGCTTCTCGCCGTGGAGCGGACGAGTCTCAACTTTCTCTCGCACCTTTCCGGGATAGCGACGCTGACTCGTGCATTTGTCGACGCTGTCTCCGGCACAAAGGCGCAAATCTACGACACAAGGAAGACACTGCCGGGGCTTCGCGTTCTGGAGAAATACGCGGTGCTCTGCGGAGGCGGCGTAAATCACCGGATGGGCCTCTATGACCAGATACTCGTGAAGGACAACCACATTGAACTGATGCGGCGCGCGGGGCGGCAGATGGGTCTCGCGGAGGCGCTCGTGGAGGTCAGGAAGAAGGCGGCGTCAGGGGTGCTCGTGGAGGTGGAGGCAAAGACACTCTCCGAGGTCGAGGCGGCCGTCGCGGGCGGTGCGGATATCATCATGCTTGATAACATGAAGCCGGCCCTTATGAAAAAGTGCGTCGAATGGGTGAAGAAGAACTCCCGGCGCAAGATCCCCATCGAGGCGTCCGGCGGGGTGACACTCAGGAACGTCGCCAGAGTGGCGGCGACAGGAGTGGACCGCATCAGCATTGGCGCGCTCACGCACAGCGCGCCGTCAATCGACATATCGCTGGAGATGGAGTGAGGGACGCCGACTGGTCGCTTGTGACCGCCGCACGGGAATCCGGCGGGAGGGTCACGCAGTCACAACTCGCCGCTCTCGGGCTCGATGAGGGGCTTGAGGAGACGATCTCGGCGCTTTCGCGGCTGGGGTACCATTTCACGACGACGGCGCGCGGGACGCTGGTACTCGAGGCGTGGCCGAGGCGCATCTTTTCGGAAGAGATAGCACACGCGCTCAAGACCGATGTCATCGGCAGGAAGGTGGAGACGCACTGGAGCGCAACATCCACCAACGATCTTGCGCGCTCGGAGGCGGCGAAGCGTCGCGAAGGGACGGTCATATTCGCCGAGGAGCAGACAAAGGGGCGCGGACGGTTTGGAAGGGTGTGGAGCGCGCCGAGGTTTTCGTCGCTTCTCTTTTCGGTGGCGGTCTCGTGCGAATCGCTGCCGCTGCCGGCGGATGCCCTGGCGCTGGCGGGGGCCGTGGCGGTCGCGGAGGCCATAGCAAGCGTTACACACCTGCGGGCGCTCATACGCTGGCCAAACGATGTCTTGATAGATGACCGCAAGGTGAGCGGCATACTCGTCGAGGACCTCGGTGCGGGCAAGGACGGGCGATGGCTCGTAATGGGAGTCGGCGTTAATGTGAATATCGACCCGGCCGGGATGCCTCCCGAGATAGCGCGGACTGCGGGAAGCCTGTTGCAATGTCTCGCCCGGACGGTCGACCGCGCGCTTCTGGCGCGGGCGATACTTCGCAGGCTGGACATGTGGTGGGAGGCGGTAAAGGCGGGCGACGCGGCGCGGCTATCGGAGAACTGCCGCAGACTCTCAAGCATACTGGGGACGTTTGTAACGCTTGAATCCGGCGGCAAGCGTCATAGCGGGCGCGTGGTGGATATAGACGTCGAGCATGGGCTTGTGCTGCAACTTTCGGGGGGGCCGACGCGGGTATTCGCGCCGGGGGGGACGACGCTTATACATTCGGAGTCGCAGTGATGCGCGGCGGGATACGGGCTCTCACTCCGAACCAAATGATACACAGACGCGGCATTTCCATTGAAAGCGCGCGAATATTCGAATAGCCTATGCGGTAGTAAGAGTGTAACTTCGAGCGTTGTTGAGGACGCATTACCACCAGAGAAACGTCAGGGGGGCCGC
>CALMGO010000416.1 GCA_937863625.1 uncultured bacterium | reverse complement strand
CTTGAAGATCAATCCCCACTGCTTCAGATTGTTCTGGCAGCTCGACCGCCGTGCGGCTTCCCTGGCGCGGGCCAATGCCGGCAATAAAATAGCAGCCAGGATGCCGATGATAGCGATCACTACCAACAGTTCGATCAACGTAAAGCCTCGTCGTTTCATGATTTTTCCCCTATTTGTTAGAGTTCATAACGTATAAGATTCTTTCCACAGTTGCGTGAGGAACGACTAACGTATAAGATTCTTTCCACAGTTGCGTGAGGAACGACTGGAATTCGTGAGAATGGCCAACGAGCACTGTGGAAAGAATCGGTTGAACTAAACCGTGTGAATGGGGGTGTCGCTATGGGGTTTGGTTGAAAAGCTGGGGATCTTGATGTGGGTTTGTGGACGCAGTGAGCCTTGGCGGTGTGAGTGGTTTTGTGGCCGGGGGGCTGGGACTGGATGTTGTTGGTGGCGCGACGGAAGTGCAAAGGCGCCTTTGGGGAAGATGCTGGGCGAATTTGGGCGCGTGAGACATAGCGTCCCTGTCTCTCCTCAAGGAAGGAAAGTGGAAAACTATGGCCGCGTTGTTGTGCTTGCGATTGTTCATGGCGAATGCGCCTTGGGCGTCACTCTCTCGTGAAAGTGCGAAGTCGGCTCCACCGTCTGAATCCTCACGAGGCGGCCGTCTTTGCATTTCGGGCATTGCAGTGGATCTTTGCCTGTCAGGGCCACGAGGAGTTCGACCCAGGTTTGCTCTTGGGAGGTCTCTGTGTCGGGCGCGCCGAATACGTTCAAGAGTTCGCGGCAGCGCTGAAGGTTTCGGGCACGATGGCAATTGGCAAGCAGCCCATAGTACCGCATTCGGACGAATCCATCGGGCAGAACGTGGAGGAGAAAGCGACGGATGAATTCATGGGCATCAAGGGTCATGGTCTGCCGCTGGCCATCTTCCTTGTAGTTCTTCCATGTGAAGGTGACCCTGCCATCCTTCATCTCGATGAGGCGATGGTTGGAGATGGCGATACGGTGGGTGTAGCGCCCGAGATAGTCGAGTACCTTTTCCGGTCCCCCGAAGGGCGGCTTGGCATAGACGACCCATTCCTTTGCGCGGCAGGCCTTGGCGAGCGACTTAAAGGCCAAGGGGTCGGAGAGGTAATTGAGGTCGCCATGAAATCGCAATTCGCCTTTTGTGAAAGCGTTGTCCAGCAAGTGAAGAAAAAGCCTTCGGAAGATGCGTGAGAGAACCTTCACAGACAGGAAGAACCGTTTGCGACACGGCACCCATCGCCGTTTGTCAGGCGACAGACCGCCGCCGGTCACCACGCAGTGGACGTGTGGATGGTGCATGAGATTCTGTCCCCAGGTATGCAAGACGGCCACAAAGCCGATGTTGGCGCCCAGATGCTGCGGATCGGAAGCAATGGTCAGCAAAGCGCTTGATGCGGCGTGGAAAAGGATGTTGTAGATCACCGTCTTGTTCTGGAGGGCCAGAGGCGCGAGGAGTTGCGGCAGGGTGAATACAACATGGTAATACCCAACAGGCAAAATCTCGGCCTTGCGCGCATCCAGCCATTGAGCCTTGGCCAGAGACTGGCACTTTGGACAGTGTCGGTTCCGGCAGGAATTGTACGAGATGACCCGGTGGCCACAGGCGTCGCATTCGTCGATGTGCCCGCCCAATGCCGACGTACGACAACGCTCGATAGCCTTTATCACGCGCCACTGCTCAGAGGACATGACGCGCCCGTATTTGCTGCGATGCTCTTCCCCGTACTGGCGGAAGATATCCGCAACCTCCAGTTGTGGTCTGGCCATTTAGGAACGGTCGGTAGTGGCATCGGGCAAGATGTCGAACGGGCTTCGAACATCTTTGAGATTTTGTACGGCGACATGAATGTAGATTGCCGTCGTAGACAGTGACCTGTGGCCCATAAGGAGTTGGATGGTGCGCAGATCCGTGCCGGCCTCGAGCAGATGCGTGGCGAAGCAGTGCCGCAACGTATGGGGCGTTATCTCCTTTTTTATCCCCGCATCCTCACCGGCCCGTTTACATACGGTTTGGACCGTAGAGATGGGAAGATGCGTTGTTCTTCGTTTATCTGTGAAAAGCCAATCGGCGGGGCGATAATCGGCCCAATACCTCCGCAGATGCATCAGGAGCTTTTGCCCGAGCATGACGTAACGATCTTTGTGCCCCTTTCCCTGATTGACACGGATACACATCCGTTGACTGTCGATATCAGTAAGCTTGAGGCGCGTAACCTCCGATACACGCAACCCCGCTGCGTACGTCGTCATCAGCACCGTGCGATACTTCAGGTCTCGGACAACCTCAAAGAGCTTGCCGACCTCATCCCGGCTCAAGACGACCGGAAGTTTTTTGGGTCTCCTCGCATAGGGGATGACCTTGATATCCCAGTCCCGCTGCAGCGTCACGCAATAAAGGAATCGCAACGCGCTGACCGCGACGTTCAGAGAAGAAGGCTCGAGCTTCCTTTTCTCCAGAAGATAGATCTGATATGTGCGGATGTCTTCCGGCCCCAAGTTATCTGGCGACTTCCCAAAATGCTTGGCAAAAGCCGCCACACTAATGATGTATTGCTCTTGAGTGGTCACCGCAAGGTTGCGGATGCGCATGTCGTCATGCATGCGTTGGCG
>CALMGO010000415.1 GCA_937863625.1 uncultured bacterium | reverse complement strand
CGACGGGTTAAAGCACCTCTTTGCCCGCGCGAAACACCTGAGCGAGACGTTCAAATCATTTGAAATCACACACATCCCGCGCGAGGAAAACGCCGACGCGGACCGCGCCGCCAACGCCGCGCTTGATGCGCGAAAGAAGAAGACCGCCGACAGCGTATAGCGCCGGGCGGCTGCCCTACTGGTCTTTTCTCAACTCAAACCGCGTGAAAGTATTGGGCGCGATATCAAGCGAGCCGTCCTTATTCACGCTCTGTTCACATGCCCACCTTATCGGACGGACGACGCCTTTTGTTTCGACCTCGGCGCGGATCTTGAGCCCCTCGTAGTCGACGCCATCGGGCAGGAGGAATGACGCGTGGCGCAGTTTCCCTGCGTAGGGGTGTCCTGCGTCGAGGCTGCCGCCGACTTTTACTTTGCGCTTTTTGTCCTCGACCCAGACCTTGAGCCTCCCCGGCACGCCTGCGATGCCGTCGTTTTTGAGAATGACGATGAGTTCATTGCGGCCGTAACGTTTGCGCCGGATAATCCACGAGGGGCGGACGCGATAGCCGATTTTTTCGCGTGCGGTGGAGAAGCATCGCGGGAATCTCTCGTCAAATGCTGCGAGGTTGTCGGCCATCTGCCAGAGTGACCAGTAGTTGGCGCCGACGTCAAGTGCATGGAGCGCGGCAAACTCGCGGTTTGTGACGCCGCCGTCGGCGGACTCGAGAAGTTTGTCCATCTGGTAGCCGCGAAGGCCGCCATCCTCGACGATTGACGCGAGGTAGGGCGGGCGATTGGCATGCATCTCAATCTGCTGGCTTTCCTCGATGGAGACGATGCTGTCGGTGCGGAGCCAGGCGCCGCCTCTTATGGCGATGTCATGGACGTAGTCGTTTCCGGCGCGGGAGATATCCGGCTGAGTGTTTACGGCGAGGGGAGTCTTCTTCCAGAGTTCAAGTTGGAGCCTCGTCATGGTGGCGAAGGTTTCGAGGAGGTCGGCATAGGGGGCAATCCCCGTCGCCGCCGTGCTGCCCGTGTGGCCTTCGCCCCAGAGGCCGTACTGCATCAGGTCCACCCATTCGACGAGGACGTTGTCGTCAAACTCCGCGACGAGGAGTTCGTTCAGTTCGCGGAAGGCCTTCTGGAAATTCTTGTCCGTGTAGTCGGGCTCGCGCCATTTCTTCCGCTTTTCGCCTTCGATGAAGCTGTCGCCAAGGGAAGCGAAGCGCATCTTGTCGGCGATGAATTTCGGTATGCTGAGTTCCGGGTGTATATTGGGGCTCGACATCTGGATACGGATGCCGACTCCAAGACTCAGTTCCTTCGCGAGGGCGAGCGAGACGGCGAATACGGGGTTGAGGTCGAGGCGGCCCTTTCGCCTCTGGACGTCGCGCCAGTCGCAGCGGATGTAGAGAGTGTCTACAAAGGGGAGGCGGGCGAGTTTTTCGACGGAGGTCTCCATGGGCTCGCCGGTCGGGGGTGCGCCGTTCTCCTCCCATGGGTAGCCCATGAGTCCCATGCCGAAATTGGGCACGGGACCGCGCGCGGGGGTGGTGACCATGAGCGTGTGCCAGCCTTCGTCCTGGTCTATTCCAAAGGGCCCCTGGTTGAGGCGGTCGGGGGCCGAAGGCATTCCGCCGAAATCGTAGCCGTCGTAATTGTGAAACGGGACATAGGCGCCGTCTACGGGCGGGTCGACTCTCTTTGCAGGCACGATAACCTCCTTAGGCTGTCGGAAGATTTCAAAATCGAGCAGGGGCGCTGCCCACATCACCTTGCACAGGGGGCACATTCTCCAGAAACGGCGCGTGAATTCAAGGGCTTCGCGCAGTTGTCAGGGCTTAGTGGAGACCGCCGCACCGTCCTCCATAGTGGCGTCGGGGCGGGCGACGATGGTGTCGGCGTCGGAGAGGCCGCTTGTGATTTCGAGTTCGAGGTCGCTTTTGAGTCCGACGGTGACGGGAGTCCTGGCGAGGCGTCCGTCGACGACTTTGAGCACATAGAACGTCCTGTCCGGGGCCTCGAGAACGCTTGAACGGGGGACCTTGAGGGCGTTGTCGCGCGAGCCGGTGATAAAGCGCGTCTCTATGCTGTAGCCGACGCCGAGTGAGTCGCTTTTGGAGTCAAGCGAGACGACCACTTTTACGCGCTGCTGCTCAACGCCGAGAGAGGATAATTTGGTGAAACCGGCGGGTTCTATTTTCTTAACAGAGCCCTTTGCGGCCGCGGCGTCGGCAGCGGCCGAGAGGATGACAGGCGAGCCGACGGCGAGCCGGAGGGCGTCCAGTGTGAGCACGTCAACCTCAACCTCCAGGTCGGACAGGTTGCCGACGGCAATCAGCCTCGCTCCCGCTGGAAGAGTGCCGTCGCCCTGCTCGTAACGCTCGAGTACGACGCCGTCTATGGGTGACACGACCGATGTAAGGGAGAGTTCATGCTCAGCCCTTCTGAGGCGGCTTTGGGCCTGGGCAAGCTGATGAAGCAGCTCGTTTTTTTCGAGGCCCTTGCGGTCGATCCATTGGTTTACGGCACGTGGGCCGAGTTCGACGACGGCGGTCATGATGTTGACGGCGGCGCGGGTAAACATCTGTTTCTTAAGCGCTATCAGCGCCGTGTCGGCATCGAGGCGGGTGTCGTCAAGCTGGCTCTGGCTGATTGCGTTTTGTGCGGCCAGTTCCTCCATGCGGGCGAGTTCCTTTGAAGAACGGTCGTTGCGGGCTTTTTCGGCGGCGACCTCCTCGTCGGCGGCCTTGAGGAGCTCGGCTGAGGCGTCAATCCACGCCTGGGCCTCGATGAGGAGCGTCTCCTCGATATTGTTGTCCGACTTGACGGCGATTGAGGCCTCGATCTGGGCCACGGCTTCGCGCGCCTCGGCGACGGCCTCCTGGAAGGGGACGAGGTCGTATGACAGGAGTGCATCGCCGGAGGAGACGCGGTCGCCGGGTTCGAAGTCTATCCTTGCGATGCGGCCGGCGACCGGCATGGTGATGAGGTAAGTTTCTGAAAGCCTCGTACGGCCGGGCTCGGAAAAAGACTCCTCGATGAGGCCTTTTGCGGGTTTCGTGACGTCGACGGACCTTTTGGAGCAGCCGGAGGCGGTTAGTGCAAGCGACGCCGCGACGAGAGCCACAGCGCAGTGCCTCCCCGGGCGAATGCGATTGTTCTTATGCACGATTTACTCCTTGCTCTTCAGCACGTCGAGCCAGTTAAGTGCAATTATCATACGGTATATGAGCCACTGCGCCACGGCGAAAAACAGTATCATGAGCGCCGCCGCCACGAAAAACTGCCATGTGACGATGACCATCGGGAACCTGTAGATATCCGTGTTGTAAGCCATGCTCAGGACCTTTGCAAGGCCAACTCCGGCGGCCAACCCTGCGACGACGCCTACTGCGTTGAGGACAAAGCTCTCCCCTGCGAAAAGCTCGAGTATCTGTGCGGGCGTGTAGCCGATGACACGAAGAGAACCGACTTCCCGTTCCCTCTCGCTCAGCGAGACGAGGGCGTTATTGAGCATGCTGCCGACCGCTATGATGCCTGAGAAAAGCACCATGATGAAGATGAAAGTGCCGAGCGATTGCTCCATCGTGTCATCGATGAGCTTGAGCGAGCGCGAGCGTTCGCCGACGCCTAGCACTGCCGGTCTCTTCTTGAGCGCCGCGAGAAAAGCGGCGCGCTGGGAAGGGCCCGAGAAAGCGGCGAGGATCTCGTTGGCCGCCCACTCTTCGCCGATGAGCCTGCTCAAGTACGCAATATCGGCGTACGCC
>CALMGO010000414.1 GCA_937863625.1 uncultured bacterium | reverse complement strand
CGTTATTGAGGATGTTGGCCGTCTCGGTCATCTCGACCATAAACGTGCTCTGCCCTCTCGCCAGTTCGTCAGACGCCCCCACCCGAGCAAAAATCCTGTCCGCCACCCCCACCCGCGCGCTTCTGGCCGGAACGAATGACCCCATCTGCGCCAGTATGACGATAAGCGCTGCCTGCCGGATGTAGGTCGACTTGCCCGCCATGTTCGGCCCTGTGATTATCGCGAGGTCGCATCCCTCAACGCCTATCGCCAGGTCGTTGGGGACAAAGTCCTCCTCGAGCATCACGTCAAGCACCGGATGCCGCCCCGCTTCAATTGCGAGCGCCCGCGTCTCTTCGACGATGGGCCTCACGTATCTTCTCAGCGCAGCCGTCTCCGCGAGCGCCGCAAATGCGTCCACCTCGGCCAGCGCCGCCGCAGTAGCCTGCAGCCGCGACACCTGCGCCGCCAGCGTCCTCCTGACCTCGCAGAATATCTGAAATTCGAGCTCGTGCGAACGCTCCTGCGCCGAGAGCACCTGCGACTCGTATTCCCTCAGTTCCGGCGTCACGTAGCGCTCGGCGTTCTTTAGCGTCTGTTTGCGTATGTAGTTGGTCGGCACCTTTGACGCGTTGGCGTTTGTCACCTGGATGTAATAGCCGAATACCCGGTTGTACGCCACGCGCAGAGTCTCTATGCCGGTGCGCTCTATCTCCCGCGCCTGGTACTGCGCTATCCAGTGCTTGCCGTCGCGGCTGAGCGACCGCAGACGATCCAGCTCCGCGTCGTAACCCGCGCGTATGACGCCTCCCTCGCGCGGATTTGAAGAGGGGCTGTCCTCTATCGACTCCCGGACGAGTTTTCTCATCTCGTCAAGCGTGTCGATTTTGGCCGCATATCCCCCTGCGGCCTCCACTCCCGAAAGCGCCGCCTTTATCGCCGGCAGGACCTCCGCCGTCCGCGCAAGCCCCGTCAGGTCCTGCGGCCGCGCCGTCTCCGCCACCAGCCTCGTCGCAATCCGTTCGAGGTCGCTGACGTCCCCCATCCGGTCTCTCACCCGCGCGCGGATCTCCTCGCGCTCCACGAGTTCGCCGACGACGTCAAGCCGCGCGTTTATCCTCTCCACGTCCACAAGCGGCGCGCTGAGCCATTCGCGCATGAGCCTCGCGCCCATCGCGCTTATCGTCCTGTCGATGACTCCCAGAAGCGACCCTTCCGTCTTGCCCTCGCGCTGTGTCTTCACTATTTCGAGGCTCGTCTGCGCGCTTCTGTCGAGTATCAGCCGGTCCGACGGCGACACCTTCCTGATGGACAGTATCTGCGCGAGGCTCGACTTCTGCGTCTCACGCAGGTATTCGTACACCGCGCCCGCCGCTCCCACTCCCGCGCTCATCCCCGAGAGCCCGAACCCGTCAAGGCTCGTCACCGAAAAATGCTCCGAGAGAAGCCTCGCCCCTTCCCTCGCCGCAAATACCCAGTCCGGCCTCGTCGTCAGCCTCCCGGCAAATGACTCCTTGAGCCTCTCGGCCAGCCCCTCATCGCGCCGCGTCGCGCCCTCGGGAATGAGACACTCCGCCGGCTGCAGTCGAAAAAGTTCGTCCTCGATTTCGGATATGGGCACTTCCTGCGCGAAAAACGCTCCCGTGGATATCTCCGCCCACGCTATGCCGCATATCTGCCCGGACGGGAGAACCGCCGCAAGGTAATTTGATTTCTTCTCATCCAGAAGCATGTCGTCAGTGAGAGTCCCCGCCGTCACCACACGCGTCACCGCGCGCTTTACGAGCCCCTTGGCCGTCGCCGGGTCCTCGACCTGCTCGCAGATGGCGACGTCGTAACCCGACTCGACCAGTTTCTTGAGGTAACCGGCGACGCTGTGATACGGCACGCCCGCCATGGGAATGGCGTTATCGCCCTTGGATCTGCTTGTGCG
>CALMGO010000413.1 GCA_937863625.1 uncultured bacterium | reverse complement strand
GTGTGCCCGCTCGGGACGACATGTGACATATTCGACAGTCTCTTTCTTGGGAAACTCGACAGGCCGCAGTCGCGCGACGCGAAGCTCAGGGGGCTCAAGTATCTGCTTCTGGCGGGGATAGTCGTGGCGGCGGCGTTCGGGGCGCAGGTGGCCGGGTGGTTTGACCCCATGTCGATCGTCACGCGCTCCTACGCAGTGAGCGCACTGCCTATAGTCGACAAAGCGGTAAAGGCCGTGACGGAAAGGCCTCTTGAGAGCGAGAGCTTCAGAAACGACTCCCCTGCCCTTTCGCGGACGCTGGGACGGACAAACAGCACACTCAAGAATCTCTACATCCTTTACGACAGCGAACACTACTACGTGCAGTTCGGCGTGTTTACGGCGATACTGGCGGCACTCTTGCTCGCGCAGGCATATCAGAAGCGGTTCTGGTGTCGAAAACTGTGCCCGCTCGGGGCGATGCTGGCGCTGGCGGGCAAGTGGCGCCCGCTGGGCGTGTATCTCAACAAAGAGAAGTGCATCGACTGCGGCAAATGCCGCAAGGTCTGCCCGGTGGGGGCGATACAGGGGAAGGCTCTAGGCGCAGAGGAGTGCACGTTTTGCGGTTCGTGCGTGGCGCCGTGCCCTGTTGACGCGCTAAAGGTGCGATTCGGCAGGCCGTTCGTGACGGAGAAGGCGCTGAAGGTGCTGCCAGCGAGGCGGGAGTTCCTGCTGGCGGCGGCGTCAGGGATAGCAGCAGCGCCGATATTGGCAGTCAATACCGGTCGGCAGGCCGACCAGGCGAGGCTTGTGAGGCCGCCGGGGGCGCAGGACGAAGAGAGATTTGTCGATCTATGCGTTCGCTGCGGCGAGTGCATGAAGGCATGCCCGCAGAATGCACTGCATCCGACGGGCTTCCAGGCGGGTCTGGCGGGGGTTTGGACGCCGCGGATAGTACCTGTGCTGGGCTACTGCGACTATAACTGCCTCGCGGACGAGGAGGCGGTTGGAAATTTCTGCTCGACGGTGTGCCCGACTGGTGCTATAAAGCGCCTGAGCCCCGCGGAAAAGCACAAAACACGGCTTGGAACGGCGTATTTCCGCACGGATAAGTGCATACCGTACGTGGAACGGGTCGAATGCAGCGTGTGCGTGGAGCACTGCCCGGTACCGCATAAGGCGCTCAAGAACGAGATAATCGACGTGTTGGACCTTGCTACGGGGGAGATGAAGAAGATTCAGCGGCCGTATGTGGACAAGACGCTGTGCATAGGGTGCGGCCAGTGCGAACACGTATGCCCGCTTAAGGGGGAAAAAGGCATCCGTGTGGAGCGGGAGCGCAGCGTCGTTTGACAAATATTACTTTTGTATTGCGTTTATGACGTCGGCGGGTATACTTTCCCGTAGGATTTGTAAGTGCAATTTTAGTCTGTTCAGGCTCAGAGGAAGACGTTAGATGGTAATGGATAAGTCGCAGAGGACGGAAGTCGTTACTGACTACCGTGTTCATGAGAAGGACACCGGAAGTCCCGAGGTACAGATTGCGCTTTTGACCAGGCGCATTACAGACCT
>CALMGO010000412.1 GCA_937863625.1 uncultured bacterium | reverse complement strand
GGGAAGGGCATAGCAGTACCGCATGCCAAGCACGAAAGCATCCGCGGGATTGTAGCGGCGTTAGGGCACAGCCGGACGGGGATTTCCTACGCGTCTCTTGACAACCTGCCTGTTTACACGGTATTCCTTCTGGTAGCGAGTCCGGAGGCGACCGGGGAGCATCTGGCGGCGCTCGAACGGATATCGGCGATCGTGCGAGACGACGACTATTGGCGCTTTCTGCGGGACGCCAAGAGTGGCGGCGAGATGCTTGATATCATAGCCGAGGCAGACAGCGGTTTTGATGAATAGGCGCAAAGACACGGGGCAGACGGCGACATTCGAGCGGTTCCGGACACTAAGACAGGCCGGCATCAAACATACATGGATGGACAAGTGAGCAACAACGTGATAGTCGAGAAGACAGTGACGATAGACAACAAGTACGGGCTGCATGCCCGTCCTGCGATGCAGTTTGTCGAATTGGCGGGTAAGTTTTCTTCGGCGGTAAACCTTATCCGTGGGGAGAAGGTGGCCGACGCGAAAAGCATAATGGAAGTACTGATGCTTGCGGCGGAGAAGGGTTCGGAACTGGTCATTCGCGCCGACGGCGGAGACGCGGAAGCGGCGGTTGACGCCCTTCTTCAACTGGTCGCAAGCAAGTTTGACGAGGAATGAGATGGAGATTCTGCGTGGCATCCCGGTGTCACCGGGAGTTGCCATCAGCACGGCATACGTATTAGGCCGGCATGAATTTGCGATTCCCGCGAGAAACATCACATCAGAACAGGCCGACGAGGAGATTTCGCGTCTAATGGGCGCGATAGGCACGGCCGCGGCAGAAATAGAAGACCTCAAGGGGCGGCTCAACGGCACTCCCGCAATGCGCCACGCGGCGATACTCGACGCGCACGTGCTGATGCTGACTGACGAGAAGCTCGCCGATGAGATCGCAGGTCGTATAAGAAACGACGGGTACAACGCCGAGCACGCGGTGACAAGCGTATTGGCGGGATATACCCGAACGCTTGAGGCGGTAGAGGATGATTATCTCAGGGAACGAGCCGGGGATATCCAAGACATCCAGCGAAGACTGCTGAACGCGCTCACCGGGACGAAGCCCCATGTGACCGCCGAGTTCCCCCATCCTGTGGCCATCGTCGCGCATGACCTCACGCCAAGCGAGACGCTCTCACTGGACAGAGAGAAGGTAACCGGCATCGCTACGGACGCGGGGGGCAGCACATCTCACACTGCGATTGTGGCAAAGGCGCTTTCAATTCCTGCGGTGGTTGCTCTCGGTCGGGCGACAAGCGAAATCGCGGGAGGCGATTTCCTAATCATCGACGGGAACAAGGGGCTTGTTTTTGTCAATCCGGACGTAGCAACGCTTGAGCGATATCGGATGGTTGCGAGCGAACGACGGGTCGTAGGGGAGAGGCTCGAAGCTATTCGGGACATGCCGGCGTTGACAAGTGACGGGCACGTGGTGAGGCTCATGGGGAATATTGAGCTTCCCGAGGAGATATCGGCAGCGCTTCTCAGCGGGGCGGAGGGGATAGGGCTTTTCCGCACGGAGTTTCTTTTTCTTCGGGCGGGGCACGAGCCGTCCGAAGAGGAGCAGTTCAGCGTATACGTGGAGGCCGCCAGGAGACTGGGAGAGAGACCCCTCTCGATAAGGACATTTGACCTCGGTGGCGACAAGATATCCGTTGACATGAAACATGCGGTGGAGAGGAATCCGTCGCTGGGGTGCCGCTCAATACGGTACTGCCTGGAGAATCCGGGCATTTTCAGGAAACAGTTGAGGGCCATCCTGAGGGCGAGCGTGCATGGAAATATCAGGCTGCTCTTTCCGATGATTTCATGTGTCGAGGAGGTCCGCCGGGCCAGGGCGCTT
>CALMGO010000411.1 GCA_937863625.1 uncultured bacterium | reverse complement strand
TGTAACGCGCGCCGTTGAACATGCCGCGCAGGAAGAAATCGGAGATCATGACGATCGAGCCGACCATGATACCGACCATCATCATGAACAAAACGTCGCGGTTAACCACATGCGACATCTCGTGCGCGATAACCCCCTGCAACTGGTCGCGGTTGAGGCGTTCGAGCAGGCCCGAGGTGACGGCCACGGCGGAGCGGTCCGGCTTGCGTCCGGTGGCAAAGGCGTTGAGCGACGCGGCTTCGATAATATAGACCTCGGGCACCTTGGACAGGCCCGCGGCGATGCTCATTTCTTCGACGACGTTGAAAAGGCGGGGGTAGTCCTTTTGCTCGATGCGGCGCGCGCCGCTCAGGCTCAAAAGAATGGTATCGCCCTGGAAGTACGACGTGAGCGTCATCACCAACCACACGACTCCAGCGACGAACACGCCGCCCACGCCCGCGCCGGGCGCGAGGGCTTCGCCAATGGCGTAGCCGAGCCCGAAAAGCAGCGCCGCCACGATAACGATAAGATAGGCGGACTTGCGCTTATTTGCGCGAATCTGTTCCCACATAGACCCCCAGAGGCAATTCGTCATTCGTGATTCGTAAGCGGGCTATCCACTTAACGCAAGCGGCCCCTATATCTTGTGGTTTCCATCGACAAGCTGTCGGTACGGGACAGAGGCCGTCGCAACAGCCTGCTGCACAAGACGATAGAAGAGCATTCCTCGTGATGTGGACGTACGGCGGTTGAATCGGAAGGTGAACTCGTCAAGATAGTAGTCCAGATGCTTGCCGCTGACGGCGCCTTGATGAATGCCAAGCAGCCAGCGCTTCAAGAGCGCCGCAATCCGATGCACGCCTGGCATCGCTACATGCGCAGGGTCCCCGCCGTCCGATAACACGGTCCTGCTGTGCATGTAACTGTGCTTGGTCAAGCTGTTGTAGCCGCCCCAGCCGTCTGTGAGAATCTCGGTGCCTGGCTCGGCCACATCGCAGATGAAGGGTACAAGGCTATCGCCTGAGACATCCGGGACCCGGTGCATTCGAACACGCCCGAATCCTTTTGGACGAAGCATCTCAACCGCAATCACAACGATCTCCTTGTTGTCGGTGCCGCGCCCGCGTTTTCCTCCCGTTGACGCACCCCCCACGTACGTCTCATCGACCTCGACCAATCCGTGGAGCCGTTCGCGGCCCGGTCTGACCATGGCGCGCCTCAACTTGTGTAACCAGGTCCAGGCCGTCTGGTAGCTGCCCAGACCGAGTACGCGCTGAAGACCCAGTGCGCTGACACCGTGCTTTTGGCTCGTCACAAGCCATATTGCCTGAAACCAAATCCGCAAGGGCGTACGGGTGCGCTCAAACACGGTTCCCGCCGTAATCGAGATCTCGCCGCCACACTCCCGGCAATGCAGATAGCCCCGCGAGGTAATCCAGGGCGGCGCCTTGCTTCTACAGCGAAAGCACTCATATCCCTCCGGCCAACGGACGCGGAAAATGTAACTCCGGCAGGCCGCCTCATTGGCAAACCACAGATCGAACTCTTTGAGATTCCGGGGGTAATCGATGCCTGCCGTCGGTCTGGTAAAGGTTTCCATGCCCAAAGATACTACATGCAGGGAGCACTTGCGTCAAGTGGATAGCCCGCTAGTTTTATTTATTCGGTCCCGCAAAGGTCTGGCCAGGGGTCGAATGAGGGCATAGCGGCGGAACGGTTCGCTCGTCCGAGCGGCCCTTCCTCTCGAAAGCCAGCCACAAAGAGTGCCGTAAGGGTGTCTCGCCGATCTGGGTCGGCGGGACAAACGGGTGCTGCCCACGCCGCCATACAGGGCGACGTAGTTCGTTGGGCCAAGAACGCCCGCAACGATTAGGGTGGAGATGCCGGCGGCGCGCCCGGCAGCGGAAGGATGGCCGGGTCGTGAGAGTCAAAGTTGGTATGTTGTTGTAGGTAGACGTTTGTCCGAGCTTTCCGGCTCGGCGGCTCCGTTCGGATTTC
>CALMGO010000410.1 GCA_937863625.1 uncultured bacterium | reverse complement strand
GGGCCTTGAGCGATAACGGGATGACATTTGACGAGGAGATACTCAAGTTCGTACTCGATGACATGCTGACGGCTTGCGGGTGCGAGGTGCTATTTCACTCGACGCTGTGCGGGTGCAGGAGCACAGAGGGGCGGATAGAAAACGCGCGGTTTGTATCGAAGGGCGGGGAATTTGAAATAGAGGGGAAGGTATTTGTCGACGGGACGGGCGACGGGGACCTCGCGGCGTGGTCGGGAGCGCAGGTGGAAACAGGCAGGGAAGAGGACGGGCTATGCCAGCCGACGACGCTCTGCTTTCGCGTGGCGGGGATAGACAGGCAGGCGGTGGCGAACTTCAAAGAGACGCGCAGGGCGCTAAATGACGCATATCTCGCGGCGAAGGCGGCGGGGGAACTCGATAATCCGCGCGAGGATATACTGGTCTTTCGCACGATGCAGGGCGACGTGATGCATTTCAATACGACGAGGGTGGTGGGAAAGAGCCCGGTCGACGCGGGGGATCTGACTCAGACGGAATTTATCGCGCGGCGGCAGGTGAGGGAATTGATAGAACTCTTTCGCAGGGAGGTGAAGGGGTTCGAGAACGCGTATGTGTCCAAGATGGGGACGCTGACGGGGGTGAGAGAGTCGCGGCGCGTGATGGGAGGCTACGTGCTGTCGGTGGAGGACGTGGTCGAAGGGCGGAAGTTTGACGACGGGATAGCGTGCTCGACGTACCCGGTGGACATTCACAATCCTTCGGGCAGCGGGACGGTCATCAGGCACGTCCCGGAAAACGACTGGTACGAGATACCGTACAGGTGCCTCGTGCCGACGGGAACGGGAAATCTCGTGATGGCGAGCAGGTCGATATCGGCGACGCACGAGGCGCATTCGTCGCTCAGGGTGATGCCGGTGGTGGCGGCAATCGGCCAGGCGGCGGGAACGGCGGCGGCGATGGCTGCGGCAGGGGGAGTGAGGCCGGCGGACGTCGATGCGAAGGAACTGCGGGCGAGGCTCGCGGCAGGAGGGGCATTTGTGGGGGCAGCGGCGGTGCCGCCGCGGAGAGTAGAACAGTAGAAAGTTGAGCAGTAGAGCAAAGACAAGACAAAGACGCCTGGGGGGTCAGGGGGCAGTGGCGGCGGCGGTCATGGCGAAGTAGTTGTCCTCGGGGATGTACTCGGGGACGGAGTTACCCGTGCCGAGGGCATAGGCGCCGTGCTCTGACGCGAGGGCAAGCAGGGCGTCGGCGCGACGGCGGACCTGGGCGGGCGTCGAGCGGCAGAGAAAATCCACATCTATACCACCCATAATCGCAATGCGGCCGGAATACTCTTTGTAGGCGTCTTCGACGGGGAGTATGGCGTCTTCGTATGAGTGTTTGCCGTCGTATTTCATGTCGTCGATGACGTCGTCCATCACTTCGCGGAGATTGCCGCATGAATGAAGGATGGCGGGGCGTCCGGCGGCGTGGGCGGCGGCGACGATTTTCTTGTGCCAGGGGAAGACGTAGCGGCGCATGTCGGCGGGGGAGAGCATGGTCTGGGTCTTAAAGCCCCAATCGTCATTGCCAACTACCGCGCCGACGGTGTCGAACTTGAGGCATAGCTCATAATAGCGCAGGAGGCGCGAGCCGATGGCGTCAAAGACGTCGCGGGCGAGCTCGGGGTCGTCGGCGAGGATAAAACAAAGGTGGTCGAAGCCGACAATGCGGAGCGCGTTTTCAAGGACGCCGCACGGGCCGAGGATGATGATCTTCATGCCGTCGGGGAGAGTGGCCGCGACGCGGTCGAGGACACTGTAGTCAAACGCGTCAGGGTCGGGCCATGGGTACGCGCTAAAAGAAGCGCGGTCGGTAATGGCGGAGCCTTCGTTTAAGGAGATGGTCTTCAGGCTGTGGAAGTCGGGGACGGGGAAGCGGAAGTCGTTAGCCGTATTGGGGGCATAGTCGTAGCCGATGGCGGCCATGGCTGCGGCGATGGTGGAAAAGCGGGTGAGGGGGTCGGTCGAGCCGGTAAGCGCGTGACCTCCGAAGCGCGAGTATAGCGTGTCGTTGAGGAAGAGTTCGTAGAGCGTGGGGCGGTCGGGGCGCCTGCGGCTTAAGATTTTCAGGAGGTTGTCAAAGCAGGGCTTTCGCATGGCGACGCCTTTCAATGTTTTCAGGAGTATTCGTCCGCGACCTCTCGGGCGATCTCGGTCCAGCGCGTGAGGCGCTCGGGCTCGCCGCGGAGCGTGTGAGTGTCCTTCATGATAATCTCGACCTTGCAGCCGCGCGCGACATCGAGGCAGTGAGAGAGAGTGCGGCGGATGTCGGTCTCGTCCAAATGCTCACCGGCGAGGACGGCGGGGCTGGGCTTATAGGAAAAGATGTAACGGTCGGAGAGTTCGCGGGCTGCGATATCGAGGTCGCACCAGGCCGAGATGGAGATGCGGCGCAGGCGCGGGATGGTCTTTAGAAGGTGGATGCGCGAGTGCACGGGCTCGCAGCAGCCGTAGCAATTAAGGCCGAATCGGGAGAGCAGCGGCAGTTGGAAACGGAAGGCGAACTCTTCGAATTTCTCCGGGGAGACGGATACGAACTCCTGGGATTCGGCGAAGCCCCACATGTCGGCGGTGCGGACAACGCCGTCAAATGAAGGCGATGGAAGAGAGCGCGTATAGCCGAAACCTCCGGAGCCTACGTAGTCGTCCTCGTTGTTCAAGGTGAGGAAGCCGTTTGTCTCGAGGTAATCGAGGTCGTGCAGGGTGGCGTCGCGGAGGAAGGACATGAGTTGGGAGAGCCACTCGGGGTGGTCGTAGATATCGAGCATGAGGCGTTCGAGGCCGCGCATGAGGATGGCCGTCCAGGTCATGCCGAGAGTCCACCAGAACATGCCGCGGATGCGGACGGCGAGGACGTCGCCGAAGATGTCTTTGGCGAGGGCGACGCGGCGGTCGGTCTCCGCGCGGTCTATATCCCACGTGCGAAAGCGAAGCTTGTCGATGTCGGAGAGTTCGACAAGAGGCGGTTTCCATGTATACGCGCCGAGGGCCTCGGTCCGGACGTGTTCGAGAGGGACGCCGTAGTCCGAGACGGTGTGCACCCACGGGATATTAAAGACGGGTTCGGTGACCTGGTCGTCATGGAGATGCTCGAAGGTGTAGATCGTCTGGCGAAGGCGCATCTCCCATTCGCGGGCAAGAGGGTCGGCGGATTCGAGAACGGTCTGGGGAATCAACTCGCGCCATGCGCCTTCCGGGAAGGCGAGCACGACGGCGCGGGGGCTGTGGAGGTCATTGTGCGCGTACCACATGTCGCGGCGCGCGGCCTGCTCAGGGAGCGCGGCAATCGCGGCTACGCGTTCGGCGAGACGGCGCAGGAGGGCCTTTTCGCGGTCGTTCATCTCGGCGGCCTTTCGATAATCGTTAAACGGGTTTTGTCTTCTTGACGAAAGGCAGCAACTTATCCGCGAGCCGCGCGTCATCGGCGGGGATATCGGCCTTGAAGAGGTACCACCTTTCGGTATGCGTGACGGACGCACCGGGGGCAATCGTCGAGAGTGGACCGAGGGATTCGATTTCGATGATGTCGGGGTCGGTGTAGCACTCGGTATTGCAGCCGAAATCGACGTAGGCGGCTGCGGGGTCGAAGGGGAATCGCTTGATGAAGAGGTCGCCGTTTAAGGTATAGGCGCCCCAGCCGAGGGTGTTTTTCATGCCGACTTTGTTTTTGGTTTTTGCTTTGGGGTCCTGGCGGAGTTGGATGAACCGCTCGCCCCATGTGAAGCGCGGGTCGGACATGTCGCTATAGTGCCAGAGGACAAGAGGCCGGGCGGGGAGGAGATACTCGGGATGCGGGCGGTACTCTTCCTGCGGGAAGATCGCGCGGCCGGACGTGGTCATGACCGTGAGCGCCCAGGGGGCAGCCTCGACGGGCCATGCGTTGTTATTTATAAGGCGATGAACGAGGGTGACGCAGTTGGCGCGTGAGTCGAGAGTGATGTCCATCTCTTTGGCCATGCCGGTCGACGGCTCGGTGGGCTGTACAATCGTCAAGGTGCGGCCGTCGTATGAATGCTTGACGGGCGCATTGTCGGGGGCGTAGGTGCGCGGGGAGACCTCGGGGGCGTGCCAGAAGCGGTGGCCGCCATAGGGGCGCCACGCGGAGCCGCCGGTCTTGCCGAGTTGGGCGGGGAACTCCTTCATGAGGTTTTGCCCGCCGACAAAGCCGAAGCGAATAACGCGCGGGCCGACGTCGGTGGTGACGACGAGTTCGATGCGGCCATTGGTCAGCTTGACACAATTGGGCCAACCGGCGTATTTGACTTTTTTCCTCATGCACGCGCCCCCTTTCAATGTACGAGCCTGACAGGTCTCTTCCGGGGCACTACGGCCGGCAATATGCCATGGCAGGCGTTACACAGTCGTCTTTTGCATCGGGGTCACCGTTTGCGGGGCCGTACCAGAGGCTGCCGCCGAAAGTGGTGACGTAGATCATTTCGGGGTTGTAGGGGTCGGGGACGACACGGTGGCCCCATTTGAAGTTGAAGCCTTTGAGTCGACGCCATGTGACGCCTTTGTCGTCTGAGCGCCATGCGGAGGATTCAAAGCCGCAGGCGTAAAGGCGGCTGTGGTTATTCGTGTCGGCGGTGACGTCGTAGATGTGCTGGTCGCGGGCGAAGATATTGGACCAGGTCTTTCCGGCGTCGGTCGAAAGCCAGATGCCGCCCATGACGGCGTCGGCGTCGGTCATGCGCCCCCATGCAGAGAGGTAGAGGCGATTGGGATCGTCGAGGTCGATGGTGAGGCCGTTGGGGCCGTTGAGGCCTTCGGGAAGGGAGAGTTTTTGCCAGTGCTCAGCGCCGTCGGTCGAACAGTAGAGCGCGCCATCCCATGGAGTGTCAACCGAGCCGTCCTCGCTGCGGCGGGCGACGACAAGGTAGAGAACGCCGTTGGGGTCGCGGGCGAGCCGCCACGCGAGGGGCTGTTCTTTTTCGATACCGTCATTTTTGAGGGTCCAGGTCTTTCCGCCGTCGGTGGATTTGAAGACGCCATGTCCCATGGCGGCGACATAGAGCGTGCGGGAGTCGGCGGGGCTCGTCGGGTCGAGGATGATATGAGTGGGGCCGGTCTCAGGCATGCCTTCGGTTGAGACCTGCCAGGTATTGCCGCCGTCGTTACTGATGCAGAAACCGCCGCGGAACCTCAGTTCGGTGCTTCTGCGCCACATCTTGGGACGGGGGAAGTCATGGTTGCTGCAGAAGACGCCATAGACGCGGCCGGGGACCTCGGGGTCAAACTCCATCCAGTAGGTGGTGTTTCGCCATGAGCGGGGGACGCCGGCGGTGCCGATACCCCATGTGACGCCACCGTCCTCGCTTTTGAACGCGCCGATATCGGTGTAAGAGATGAACATGCGCTTCGGGTTAAAGGGGTCAAAGTGCACGCCGTAACATGTGGTGACGTCAAGTCCGCTGGTGGTGACGGCGCCGTCGGGCATAAAGCGCGTGTAGCAGGCGTCCCATGTGCGACCGGCGTTAGTCGAGCGCATGGTGCGTCCGAGGTCGGTGCCGAAGACAATGTCAGGGTTCTTGGGAGAGACGGCCATGGTGGTAAAAGCAGGGCCCTGGCCGGGCGTGTAGAGTTCGTAGAACCAGGGGAGGCCTTCGAAGGAAGTCACTTCGCGGGGAGTCTCGTCCTTGACGAGTTGCCAGGCCTTGCCGGCGTCTGTTGTGCGGGCGATGCCGGAGAATGGCTCCTGGCCTTCACCCTGGGGGATATTGGAGACCTGCAGGAACGCGCACTCACCGCGCGTCAGGCATGCGGCAATGGGGCTGACGCGGGGGAAGCGGGGTCTGGGGGCTCTCGGTGCGGCTGCGGGAGGTGCGCCGGCGGGAGGGCCGCCTGCGACGCTGTCAGTCGAAGCCATGCCGCGCTGTCTGGCGGAGAAATCAGGCATTGGCATATCGGGAAGCGGTCCGCCGCAAAGGATGGTCATAGCGTCGGTCCATGTGGCCGCGCCGTCGGTCGAGACAAAGAGACCGGGCTTGGTGGGGGCAGCGGGGGCCTCGCCGGGGGCCGGACGCCCCCAGGAGGGGGAGACCGCTGCGTAGATTATCAGGGAGCCGCCGGCTGAGGGGAAGCCTGCGGTGGTGCTCGAGAACGTGGTCACTCCCTCGGGCATGGGGCAGGTGATGAACGCGCCGCCTTTGCGAATGACGACGCCGGAACCGGAAATGAGGTAGAGCGTACGGTCGGCGGCGGGGGAGGCCGGGTCAACATAAATAGAAGTGCCGGGGGCGACCTCGGGGCCTTTGGTCCAGGACTTCGCAAAATCGGTGGATATGGCGAGGACGGATACGCCGCCGGAGGTCATGCATGCGTAGAGCGTTTTGGAATCAGCAGGGTCAACGGCGAGGGTGGTGATGGAATCGGCGGAGCCGTCGAGAGTGACGAACTCCTCGTCGCCGTGGTCGGGTGGCATCTTGATGGATTTGACATTGGCGGGGTCAGGGTGGACGAGGTTCCAGGTGTCGCCTGCGTCGGTACTGCGGTAGAGACCGAGACCCTTGGCGTAAATCACTTTGGGGTCGACGGGGTCGAAGAGGAAGAACGCCATAAAGTCGCGAAGATTTATCATGCGCCAGGAGGTGCCGCCGTCCTTGGAGATGTAGCCGCCGGTCATGTCGCAATGCGCCATGACGATTTTGTCATCGTGGGGGC
>CALMGO010000409.1 GCA_937863625.1 uncultured bacterium | reverse complement strand
CCTTATCTACGTGCCATTCTATTGTGTCCCTAATTGGGGGGGGGCTTGGCGTTTTGCCAGTTCCTCGTAGTAACGCCTGAGCGTTTCCTCGTAACCGGGTGGGAAATCGCCGCTTGCGGCCTGGAGAATATCCGGCGGAGTCGTCTCGGGGAGCCTCGCCTGCCATGCCTCGTCGGAGTGTCTTTCCGGGCTCTCTCCCGCGGGTGCGGCGTTTGAGTCGCGGCTCGGCCTTCCTGTCCGGTCTCCTTCGCCGCCTCGCGAGGTCACCTTGGCTGCGGGTTCTTCCGGGCGCCCCCTGCCGGTTATGCCCGGACCGCCGGTGTTCATCGAGCCGCCTGCGAGCTTTCCTGAAATCGATGCGAGAAGCGACTCGAGCCCCTTCGGCGCGGGCCCGCCGAGTTCGGCGCCCCTTGCGGCCTCAAGCGCCTTCGAAAGCCCCGCCTTTACCGCTGCCGCTCGCGCCTGGGCGCTACCTTTGGCCTGGCGCATCGCGGCAAGCGCCCTTTCCTGACTTCCCGATGCGGCCTGTGGCTCTTGCCTCCCGAGCGCCTTGGACGCTTCCTTCATCTCTTCGGCTGCGCGGTCGAGTTCTCCGCCGCCCTTCTCGCCGCTCTCCTGTTTCCCACCTGAAGAGTCCTGTGAATCGTTTTTTTCTCCTCCCTTACCTTTCGTCTCGCTTTGCGGCTGACCTGCGTTTTGCTGCGCAAGAGCGGATAACTTCTCTTCGAGCCCCTGCTGCTCTTCCATGAGGTCTTTGAACTCATCGTCGCCCTGAGGCGACTGCTCTGTGCGTTTCTTGAGCGACTCCTGCTGCTCGATTATCTCATCCATCGCGGCAAGGTCCGCCTGGGCGTCGTCAAGTTTTTTCGACTCTTCTTCGAGGCGCTTTGTCAGCTCCGCAAGTTCGCTGCCTCGGAGCGCGTCTTGTGCGCCTCGGAGCTGCTCCTCAGCGTTCTTCTGATGCTCAGCGGCGCGGGAGGTCTGCTGCTCGGGACTTGTATCGGCGGATGCGGCCATCTCCGCTGCGGCGCTTTCCATCTGGGCCGCGGCATCCTCAAGATGCATCCTTGCAAGCGCATTGTCCGCAAGCCGAGGCGCGAGCGCCGACGTATCATTTCCAAGCGCCTTCTGTTTTTGGGTAACGTCTGGCAGGTCGTCCTTTCCGGCGCTTTGAGTCTCACTTGTAAGCTCGGCCTGTTTCTTTGCCAGTTGTGAAAGGGCCTCTTGCGTCCGGGGGTTTTCCTCTTCACCTGAGAGTACTTGGGCGAATCTCTCCAGCCGCCGTATGGCGTCGTCCTCGCGCGCGACGGCCTCGGCGAGTCTGTTGCCGCTAATGGACTCGGCTGCGTCGTCGGTGCTTTTGCCAGCCTTGTCAAGCTGCGCGGCGTCCAGCGCGTCCGCGATGAGCCTGCCGGTCTGGTCGCGCGGCGGCCGGCTGCCTGCCGCGTCGTCGGCCGAACGCATAAGCGAGCGAATATCCCCGGCCGCGGCAAGTTGCCCGTCGGCGAGCTTCGAAAGCTGCGTTTTTTCCCGAGGCGAGAGGTCTGTTTCACTTTTGCCGAGCGTCGAGAGCGCCAGCGCGCGCGCCTCTTCCCGGGCTTTTCCAAGAGAGTCCAGCAGCGCCGCGGCCTTCTGCCTCAACGTCTCGACAGCGAGGCTCGATGTCCCGGGCGCAAGCATCCCTCGCAATTTGGACTCTATGGCGTGTTGCTCTCGGAGCACCTCCAGTGCGGCGTTATCACGTTCCGGTTCGCCGCCGGTCCTCAGCCACACCATTTTTGACAGCACCGCAGGGACGTCCTTCACGGCCACTTCCTCAAGCGCAGCGCGAGCCCGGACGGCGTCGGCGGACTTGTCGCCGCCGAAATTTATCTCCATCTCCTCCGCCAGCGTCCGATAGCCGTTGGCCGCCTCGCGGCTGAGGAACCCGACCTCCTGCTCAGCCGCCTCTCTCCGGATGGCGTCCGCCTGCTGCACCGCGGGACTTTCTTCCAGCGCGATGGAGTGCGCGGCAACCGTCAGCACCAGTAACATAAGCGCCGGCCATCTCATGGCGACACCTCTTCTTCACCCGCAGGCGGCACCCGCGCCTTTTCCTGCCGCGCCGCCGCGTCGAATATCTTTCCCTGCACCTGGCGGCTGATCTGCTCGAGCTCGCTTAGTTTCTCGGCGACACTTACAACCCTCACCGCGCGATCGTCGCTTCGCGCGACGTGAGGCATATCCGGATGGTTGTCGTTGGCCTCGGCCCAATACCGCACCTCGTCACCCTCTGCGAGAACGAGGCCGGATATTTTCCATTTGACCGACGCGCTCGCGCTTCGTCGGCCACCATCGGCCTGCGTCATGGGGATCGTTCCCTGTGACACCACTGCGCCGCCTCTTCTGACGCTGTATGCGGCGAAGAGTCTTTCCACGCCGTAATCATCAGACGCCTGCGCTTCCAGAGGTATCACCGCATCGGCGACCACGGTCATGTCCCGCCCCGGCCGCGTAAGAGTCACCATCGGCGACGCATCCTCCACGGCGCGCACTTGCCAGCGGGCGTCGTCCATGTTTCCAAACCCGTATTCGTCCTGCAGGACGATCCGGTAGGAGTCGCTTTCCTTCACGTCAAATTCGTAAACCGCCGAGCGCAGGTCATCCGCAGGGCGCCCCTCGACATATCCCCCGCTGTCAAATTTCACTGACGTGTGCCCAACCGGCTTGTTGAAACTCGCCGTAACCGTCGCAGTGCTGCCGACGGCCGCCGTTATGTCGCCTGTCGGCATGGTCACCCGGCCAACGCCGGTATAGGATGGGTACGCCGCCTCGGCCTCGATTGTCTCCACGGCGGGCCTCGGCACGACCTTATAGAAACGCTCTTCGCTTCGGGCGTCGCCCACTACCACGTGAAAGGAGAAACTCGCCGACACGCGCTCGAGAGTCATCGTGTAGCGTCCGACATCGCCTTGCGAGTATATGCGGTTTCTGCGTTTGTCCTCTCCGGTGACCTCAAAGACCGCCTCGGCGGGCAGCAGGCCCTCCACCTTCACCTCAGCGTCAAAGGACTCGTCCTTCGGCATTACGCCTCCCGCCCAGAGCGGCATGACTGTAATCGAGACAATCCGCGTTCTTGTCTGATAGGCGGCCGCGCCGAGAGGGTCAGTAAAACGCCTCAGGAACGCAGCCGTATCGGCGGGGAGGAAAAGCCCTGCAGCCGTCCAGAGAGAGAGCGCGAGGAGTGTCGCGGCCAAAGGCCTGTTGATGACCTTGGCGTTTGCCGCTTTCCGCGGGTCGGTCCCCTGTGTCCGCCTCAGCGCCTCCTCGACGGTCATCTCAACGAGCGTCTCAGACGGCCCGCTTGAGGCTGTTTCGGGCGAAAGGGCGAGTTGAGCAGCCGAGAGTGCAAAGCCGCCCAGTTGAGCATAACGCGCCTCAAGCGCGCGCGCCGCCTCTGTAGGCGTCGGGCGTCGCAAGGCCGGGGCCGCCACCCTTGCATATAGAAAGGCCACCGCGGTTACGCAGAAGAGGCTTGTTATGACGAGGCGCGCCGCCCCCGGTATGAGTGTCACCCGGTCCGCGGCAAATAGCGCCGCCGCAGCGAGGCCGCCAACGCCTATGATTTCCAGCGCGCCTCTTGCAGTCCTCACCGCGGCCATCCTGCGAGCGGAGCGCGCCAGGTAGCGTGCCAACTGCGGCCGAGCCGTATTGGCCGTTGCCGCCTCGCGGCGGTTACTGTCTTGCGTGGTCATCTTGGAGATTGCTGTTTCGGTCAGGAGCCGCCCACTGCTCCCTCACGCCGTTTGCAAAAAGTCCCGTGTAGAATTCCTCCTCGGCTTCATGCCGCCATGTGCGGAGCTCCGCGAGGGCCTCTTTGTCCTCCGCGCTCACAATCTTGTCAAAAAGAAGCGGCGTGAAAAGGCCCGTGCCGGTGTACTTCTCCGCAAACGTGACCTCCTGGTTGCTGATTGTGAGCACCCTGCGCGAAAGGTCCCCCAGAAGCAGCGAGACCGCGGTGGCCTCATACCCCTTGCGCGTCATCGCAAAGCGCGCCACTTTGTGTCCGGAGTCGAGGACCGTCACGTCGACGGACTCCAATCCGGGCGATCTGGAGAAGACGTTGTCAAAATCCACGCAGTCGATAAGAGGGGCGGCAAGTATCTCTTCAATCCTGGCGGCGGGCCTGCGGCGCTCTTCGGCGGCGAGGTCCACCGTCGCTACGAGGGCTCCGGCGTCGGCTTTCACCACCGTCGGAGCAGCGTAAATGCCGTCGAGGGCTCGCGCGGGCTCGCGCGGCTCGTCCGGCAGGCGAACCACTATCCATCCTTCAAGCGGCGCGGCCAGTTCCGGGGACAGCCACACCGCGCGGGAACGGAAAGCAAGGCCGTTGTCGAAATCCGCGCGCCGCGCGTATCCCGTGACCACGAGTTTGCGGTATACGTTTATGAGTCCCTTGAGGTAGTTGCCGGCGGCCTTCATGGATGTATCAACGGTCAGGGGATCCGCATTTTGCGGCAGCAAGACGTCCAACGCCATCGTCATGCACGCCTGCTGGCCGTTGTAGCTCACCGAATCGAGTTTCAACGAAACCACCTCGGCGAAGCCTCCGGTAGAGGTGATGCCTGATTCGAGCACGGCTCGGGTGTATTGCCACGGGGTCTTCGGAAGCACCGAGTATATGGCCGCAATGGAGACCGCCATAAGAACAAGCGCACCCGTGACGGCCTGCGGGGCGCGGCGGCTGACTGTGTGCGTGGACATATACTGACTATGATAGTGTTTTGCGTTCACTATTGGAGTGAAAAATCCCGCAGGGCGTTAAAGCGGCCATTGAGGGGTGGAGCGCGCAGGCCTCCGCGCGGCGGATGGCGCCTCAGCGGCGGGTTTGCGCCGGAAATACAGCATCTCGATGTCCTTGGCCATGCTGGCAACGGCCTGGCGGACGATGGGGTCCTTGCTTGGCGTAAATCTCAACTGCCGGCTGTCAGGATTCGGTCTTTCTATGAGGCCTTCACGCATGAAATCCGAAAGCTCCCTCTCCACGACCGCAGCAGTCCGTTCCAGCCTCGCGGCGAGTTCGTCAATCGTGATGAAGAGGTCGGGATGCTGCCAGTAGTAATGCAGTATCAGCCTCTTTACCGAATTGTCCGCCAGCACACGCAGTTCCTGCGCCTTTGGTATCCGGCCAAGAGACATCTTTGACACGGCCGAACGCTCGACGATGATCGATATCCTGTTGTCGCTCGGGTCGGCGGGTATTACTGAAAAGCGCGGGTCCTTGTCGCTGTACGCCTTGAGCGTGAACCCTTCTATCGACTCCCCGTCGGGAAACGTCACCGATATTTCGCTGCCCTTGGGCTGATACTCCCCCTTGGACTCGGTCTTGTCACCCACAAGCGACTTCACAAGCGCCACGTACTTGACCTTCGAAAACTCTATCTCTTTCTCCTCGCCGGAACCCGTCGACGAGAAAGGCTTGAGCTTGAAATTCGGCCTCTCAGGGTCTATTTTATATGTGGTCCCTTGCAGCGACTTGCCGTTTTTCAAACGAACCACAAGCCTCGTCGCCAGTCTGCTGTCGCGAGGGGTGTCTTCTTCGGTCTTGCGGATATTGAGTTTGGCGCAACATGCGGCGCAATACTTCTTGCCGTCTTCGCAGTCCACGAGGCATTTCGTGCAGAAGAAATTTCCGCACGCTACGCAATAGCCTGCCGCTTCGCGCATGGAGTGGTCGTAGCATCTCATGTTAGGCCTCCCCTGCAACTTTAGGGTCCCGTATCGGCGGCTCCAGGGAGATTCCTGCCCAGAACCCCCCTCCCGGGACACACAAGGCCTGTTGTCAAACTTGCTGTCGCTCTACGCCCCGCACATCTCAACAACCCATTAAACCCGGCTTCCCGGAAGTTGTCCAGACGTATTTTGAAACTCTCCCTCACTGTTTAGTCTCGCAGGAAGAGATTTTGTGCCCCTAATTACCCCTTCTACGCCCAAAATTTCGGATAAACAGCACTCTTCTTGACAATTTCATGGCGTCGTATGGGCAAAACTCGAGGCAACAATAGCATCTTATGCACTTCTTGTGTGAGATGTGCGGATATGGCGACAGTGTTATCGCCTCAGCGGGGCAGTGATCCCTGCAGAGTCCGCATCGTATGCAAATATTGGTATCCGGATGAGGCTGGCTCACGACGAGCGCGCCCGCCAGGCGGGCAAGGAGGTTGAATACCGAGCCTGCCCTGAATGTTGACGGCAGTTTGAAGCCTGCAATGGCCCTGAACTCCCCGTCGACGTCTATCCGGGCATCGTCGGCGATTCCCAGGCCTCTTTTGGCCGCCAGCGCGGTGGTAGTCACTTCGCGCCAGTCCACTCCCATCAGCCGCCCCACCACAGCGTCGAGCGCCACCGAATCGGTCGCAGAGATTATCCTGCCGTAGTGAAATACATCCCTGCTCGACGGGCCGTTACCCTGCATGGCGGTCACGGCGTCGCAGATGACAAGGTCCGGCTTTCTGAGCGCCCAGACGTCCACCACCGCCGAGGCAAAGGCATCCCTACTCGGGGCGGCCCTGTGGATGCGGGCCTTTTCCGCGCCGAGAAGAAAGCCGTACGAGTTCTTGATAGCGCATGTTATCGTCGTGAGGCTGTGCGTTTTGAACTTAGGCAGGCTGATGAGGACGTCGCAATCGAGTATCTCCCCG
>CALMGO010000408.1 GCA_937863625.1 uncultured bacterium | reverse complement strand
CGTTCGTTTCTGGGACCGTCCCGATATGTGTGACTACCTGCGCATCTCCATCGGCACGAGGGGCCAGATAGACACTCTTCTCTCCGCAATACGCGATTCTGTCGGTGGCGCTGATGACGAGTGATTCACTTGCCGCGAAAGTAAGAGAACTTGCCTCCCGAAAGGGCGCTCTGATACTTGCCCACAATTACCAGATCGCCGAGGTGCAGGACGTTGCTGATTTTGTCGGCGACAGCCTCGAACTTGCAAAAAAGGCCGCCGAGGTTCGCTCTGACCTCATCCTCTTCTGCGGCGTTCGCTTCATGGCCGAAACTGCGAAGATTTTGAGTCCCGATGCCCTCGTCTTGGAACCCGACCCCAATGCCGGCTGTCCGATGGCCAACATGCTTAACGCACGGCAGCTCCAGCACCTCAAAGACCTTCACCCCGACGCCGTCGTCGTTACCTACGTGAATTCCAGCGCCGAGGTCAAGGCCTTAAGCGATGTCTGCTGCACCTCCGGCAACGCGCTCAAGGTCGTGGCAGGCATCCCCGCCGACAAGGAGATTATCTTCGTTCCGGACAAGTCGCTTGGCGCGTACGTGTCAGGTATGCTCAATCGCAAGCTTATCTTCTGGGACGGCTACTGCCCCACGCACCACAGGATTACTCCCGACGCCGTCCGGCAGGCCCGTCGCGACCATCCCAACGCCAAGGTTATCGTCCACCCGGAATGTACGCCTGATGTTACTGCAGTAGCCGACGAGGTCGCCTCGACAGCGGGCATTCTGCGGTACGCGATTTCATCCACCGCAAAGGAATTTGTCATCGGCACTGAGATAGGCCTCCTTCATCGACTTGCCATAGAGAACCCGGGCAAGTTCTTCTATCCGGTCACACGCTTCGCCGACTGCCCAAACATGAAACTCAACACCCTCGAAAAACTTCTCTGGTCGCTTGAGGACATGCAGTACGAGGTCACTGTCCCCGCGAACATCGCCGACAAGGCGAGAACTGCGCTCAACAGGATGCTTGAATACGTCTGATTGGCGGGGTAGCTTGGTTTATGCCGCGTGAAGTGTTATGCGTGCGACCGTCTTGTTTCTAACGGCCTTCTTTGAAGTAGATATCCTTTATCTCGCGAAGTGGATAGCCGCTTGAATTCAGACGCCTTATGATTCGCACGCGTCGCAAGGCCCTGTCGTCAAAAAGGTGCCTGCCGGTCTTTGTCCGATTGGCCTCTTCTATCAGGCCCATCGTGAGATACGTATATAGTGTCTGTCGGCTTATTCCGCTGAGTTTCAGAAATTCGCCGGTCTTGAGTAACGAAGATGAGTCTTTCTCTTTCGTAACGGTAATCTCCGTCTCCTTTGGTCGCGGACTCTTTACCATACTCTCTATTGTTCGGTCATCATGGGCGCGAAAATGAGCGAAAGTACCGCCGGTTCTCGAGAAATATCCCCGGATATCCCCCTTTCCGGCGCCTCGCGCACCCGGAAGTTGCTCCTGTCAGCGCCGATAGCCATCATCCTTCTCGCCGCCGCCCTGCGCCTGTTTTTCATCGGCCGCTTTCAAGTCTGGCTCGATGAAGCATATTGCTTCGCCGTCGCAAAGAAAACAATCGGCCGGATTATCGCTGACCTCGCCTACGACAATGGCCCTCCGCTTTATTACATATGCCTTCACTACTGGATGCTTATCTTCGGCGATAGCCCGCTTGCCCTGAGAAGTCTTTCAGCGCTTTTCTCGACAGGCGCCGTCGCGGTGATCGCTTTCTGGGATGCACCCTGGTTCCCGCGCACGGCGCGCCTCTTGGCGGCCTTTGCCCTTGCGATTACCCCTGTTGCCATCTACTACGGCCAGGAAGCGCGCATGTACTCTCCGGTCGTGTTTTTCGTCCTGCTCTCAATGGTCTTTCTCGAAAAAGGTCTTCGTCTCGGTGGCTTGCGCAACTGGGCGCTTTTCTCGCTTTGCACCGCCCTTGGTCTCTACACCAGCTATATTGCCATTTTCCTTGTGCCTGTCGGTTATATCGTTCTCCTGATGAAATGTCTGTCTTCGAAACGTTCCGTTGTATTCAGGCGCTTTCTCAGCTTGCTCGCAGCACATGTTGCCGCGGCCGCACTTTTCCTTCCCTGGCTGCCGGTCTTCCTTAAACAACCCTCGGACAAAGCCGTCCAGTGGATAGGGCCTGTGTGGGAGAACTCAGACAAACTCGGCTTGCCTCTCAAGTCGCTCACCATCATGACCACTGGCGGTGCATACTATCCTGTCTACCTCAGAAATCTCTACCAGGGGCCCGACCGCACCCAGGTCACTCGCGATGCAATAGACTCCGGCAGGACCGTGGGAAAGTTCGCCGCGCTCCTCAGCAGCATCCCTGCTTCTCTCCCCTATTCCTTCATGATCATAACCACTCTTGCGCTCTTCGCAGCCGCGTTCTCCCGAAGGTCGGACTTTCCTGCAAGGATATTTCTTGCTTCCTGGGTACTCCTTTCATTTCTCGTCCCTCTAAGCCTGTCCTTCATACGTCCTGTCTTCATCCTTGGCAGGTATGAGATTACGGGGGTTCCCGCCGTGGCCATTCTTACCGGCATCGGCCTATCTCGTCTCAGGGCTTCCGCCCGCGGCGTCGCCGTAGGCCTCCTGTGCGCGCTCTTCCTGTACTCGTACGGATACATGTTTGACTGGCCCGCAGCTGCCCCCCTCGTTGAAGGGGGCGCCAAACTCGCTGCCGTTGCATCCAAAGGGGACGTGGTTCTTTGTGAGGGGTTTGACTACGCTCAGATGTACTATCACGTCGGCGGTAAGCGCGACGATCTTGCTTTCGTCTCTATACCGCGAGACGTCCTTCTTCACGCTGCATGGATAGACTACGACAAGTACCTTCAGCCCGGTTGGGAGATCCCCCGCGCGATCCTCTGGGAAGAGGCCGAGTTGGCGCTTGCTGAGGCTGCGGCCAAAACGCCTCCCGGCCATGCGCTGATCATCTTGCGTCCGACGGGTTCCGTCCCCTCTTGGCTTGCCGCCATCGATCAAACGCTCCGGCCTGCGGTCGAGGCAGCAGTTAACTCCGGCGCTTTCCAGCCCGATATGGCGTTATCAAATCCCCAAGAGGGTATCATTGTCCTGCGTCGTCAGTAGTGTCCGACGATTTCTTGATTTTGCTGCGTTTGCGTTTCGATTCGCGCAGTTCCTGCGGCCCTCTCCTGATATAAAGCGCCGCCGTGAGGAGTGACATGAGTGTAATGAGGGCTCCGGCCGGCATGCACCGCGGCCTGTACTCGAACTCAACCTCACCGCTGCCCGCCGGCACGTCGAGCGCCACCAGCCCGCCGCGGTCGTAAACGGTTCCTTGCTCTCCCGCCAGCCCCCACCCGAGCATGTAGTTCTGGTTGAGTATGATCGTATTGTCTTCAGTCGTGTGGTAAAAGACTTTGTATGTGCTCAGCGTGCTCCGGTCGAGATTTGCCTCGCCGGTATCGCCGCGCAAAAGATACGCTTCGCCCCTGT
>CALMGO010000407.1 GCA_937863625.1 uncultured bacterium | reverse complement strand
CTTTGAACACGCCTGGAGCGCTCAGCAGTACTTGTCGCATCGACCGGTCCTTTGGATCTCGATGGTTGTCAGAGAAGACAACAGGACATGATACCAAAGGCGGCGGCGAGTTGAAGCGAAATAATCCGGACACGGCGAGGATTGACAGACGGGGGGCGGTGTGGGTATCGTGAAGGCGGATAAGTGCGGGCGGCCGGTTGCAGAGGCGGTCAAGACGAACGAAAGGAATTCGAAAATGGCAGACAAGGTGAGGTGGGGAATCATAGGCGCAGGCGGGATAGCGAAGGCATTTGCCAGGGGTGTAGCTCATAGCAGGACGGGCGCGCTCCAAGCGATAGGGAGCCGGAGCCTTGAGAAAGCGAAGGCGTTCGGGGAGGAGTTCAAAGTCGCAGAGCGGTACGGGAGCTATGAGGCACTCCTGGCTGACACCGACGTGGACGCCGTTTACATAGCGACGCCGCACCCGATGCACGGCGAATGGGCGATTAAGGCCGCGGAGGCGGGAAAGCACGTTTTGTGTGAGAAGCCGCTGACAGTGAACCACCCGCAGGCCATGGCAGTAGTTGAGGCGGCCGCGGAGAACGATGTCTTCCTGATGGAGGCGTTCATGTACCGCTGCCATCCGCAGACGGCGCGGTTGGTGGAGCTTATCAAATCGAAAGCAATTGGTGACGTGAGGGTAATTCAGGCGACATTCGCCTTTAACGCCGGGTGGAACGAGGCGTCGCGGCTTTTGGACGCGCAACTCGGCGGCGGGGGCATTCTCGACGTGGGATGCTACTGCGCAAGTATGGCGAGGCTTGTGGCAGGGGCGACCGCAGGAAAGGGCTTTGAGAATCCCGTTGAGGTGAAGGGATGCGGGAGGATCGGGACGACCGGCGTGGACGAGTGGGCCGTCGCGGTTCTGAAATTCCCCGGAGATATCGTGGCCACTCTCTCGACGGGAGTACTCGTCGGGCAAGAGAACGTGGTGAGAATCTACGGGAGCGAGGGGCACATAGTAATGCCGGACCCGTGGATACCGAGTAGGGAAGGCGGGAGCACAAAGATACTGGTCTACGGCAAGGGCGCAAAAAGCCCTGAGGAGATAGAGGTCAAAACCGGCGAATGGCTCTACGGCATCGAGGCTGACGCAGTGGCCACGGGCATCGCAGGGGGGCAGGCGACGCCGCCTGCGATGACATGTGCGGACTCGCTGGGCAACATGAAGACACTTGACGCATGGAGGGAGTCAATAGGCCTTGTGTACCCTTGTGAGAAACCCGAAGGGCTGGGAAGAACGGTGGCCGGGAGGACACTTTCAGTCAGGGCCGGCAACAGCATGAAGTACGGGAGCCTGGCCGGAGTCGAGAAGAAGATATCCAGGACCGTGATGGGAGTGGACAACCAGCCCAACATCGCGCATGCCGCGGTGATGTTCGATGACTTTATCGAACGCGGCGGAAATACGTTTGACACTGCGCATGTCTATGGCGGCGGCAGGACCGAGAGACTCCTCGGGCAGTGGATGAAGACGAGGGGTATTCGTGAGGATGTAGTGGTAATAGGCAAAGGGGCGCACACGCCGTGGTGCAACCCCGTCGACCTGACCAAACAACTGTATGAGAGTCTGGACAGGCTGGGGACGGACTACCTGGACGTGTATTTCATGCACAGGGACAACCTGGAGGTGCCGGTCGGGGAGTTTGTGGACGTCTTGAACGAGCACAAGCGCGCAGGGCGGATTCGCGCGTTTGGCGGCAGCAACTGGTGCATGGAGCGGGTGGAGGCCGCCAATGAGTACGCCAGGGACAAGGGGCTCACGGGATTCTCGGCGATAAGTAACAACTTCAGCCTTGCCCGGATGATATGCCCCGTGTGGGACGGGTGCATATCGGCGTCTGACGCGGCGTACAGAAAATGGCTCAAGGAGAAGGGTATTGCGCTTTTCGCGTGGTCAAGCCAGGCGCGTGGATTCTTTACGGAGAGGGCGCACCCGGAGAAGCTCGATGACACTGAACTGGTGAAGTGCTGGTACAGCGAGGACAATTTCCGTCGGCAGGCGAGGGCCAGGGAACTGGCTGCGAAGAAGGGGGTCGATCCGATAAACATCGCGCTTGCGTACGTGCTGTGTCAGGATTTCGCGACCTTTGCGCTTGTGGGGCCAAGGGTCCTGTCGGAGACGCGCGTGAGTCTCAGAGCGCTTGAGGTGGAGTTGACGCCGGCGGAAGTGAAGTGGCTCAACCTGGAGGCGTAGCCTTACGACGTTGGTAAAATAAAGCCGCCCGCTGTGAGGCGGGCGGCAGAAGCATTGAAGGCTTATCAAGTCTAAGCGGCGATTTTCCTTTTTGACAGCGCTGCCAGTGCCAAGCCGAACAGGCCGAGAAGGGCTGAGGACGGCACCGGCATTACCGGCGTGCCGCCGTCAAGGACGTCATTTCCACACTGCTGGGCGACATGGAAAGAGAAATCGCCCATCGTCAAACCGCTTGTCTCCCAGTCGGGCATTATGACATCCCAGAGGTAGACGAAGGTGGAGTGTGTTCCCGACGGGGGGTATCCTGGGGGGCCTGAGGCGAAGTCGCGCTCATTTATCGCGGCCCCGGTAATCTCCTGGTAGAGGAGGTCGCTGGAGTAGACGATGTCATCGGGATGATTGGCGGCCCATGGGTCGATGAGACCGCGGATAGAGGAACTGCCAGCCCAACTGTTGGGGCCGTTGATGCCGTGCAGGTCGGAGTCGGAATCGATAGCCGCAAGATCGCCGGCGCTTCGCAAATTGGAAGTGCCCCAGTAGTTGCCGTAGCCGTCACGCCAGACGTAATGACCGGCGGTGAGACCGGGCTTTGTGCCAAATGAGAGAAGGGCGTATTCGAAGGCGTCATCGCCATCAGTATTCACGAAGACGTCTCCAACATGGTAGTAGTTGTCGAAACCGAGAAAGCCGTTCGGGCCGGCGGACGTGACAAGCCAGACCTTCAGGCCGCCGTTGTTGCTGTTGTATGAGTAGAAGAGCCCCTCAAGGTCGCTGTGCTCGGCGAGGCTGTAATCCCCGTAGGTGCCCGGAGAGGGAACATAAATTGGCGAGACATTAGGGTAGTCAACGGGGCACATATTGTTATTGCTCCAGTAGTCGGTCCCCACACCTGAGGGATTGTACGGAGCCGTCGGTTCAAAGAGGTCAACGTCAGTGCCGTTTATCCTCCAGTGCATGCCTGCGCCGTCGGTATACTCGGTGACGAGTGTGGTGGACGAGAATGTCGCCATAGCCGGCGCTGCGGCCGCCAGAACCAACATAATTGCCAGACATTTCTTCATCGCAACAAGCCCCTTAAAGGAGTTCATATGAATAAGTACAGGCTAAGGCAACCCCAGTTGCACAATAGCACCAACAGAACTACAGCAAAATCCGTGCCTGAGTTGGAAGAGCGGTTTATTAGCAGTTTTCGGGCAAAAAAAGTGCAGGATAGGCTTAGTTGTGCTTATGCTCAGGTGTAGAGGGTTAATGCGTGCTGTTTCATAACAGCATGGCAAGTTTCATTTTGAAAAAAGGCCGATACTCTGTATTGGACCTAAACGCCGACGTAACCTGCCTCGCGGCGAGGTGTTACAAGTGTGCGGGACGCATGGCGCATCCTGCGCAGGGGGTCGGAGAAAGTGGGAGGTTGCGGTTATGAAGAATATGCTGTCGCGGGTGTGGTGTGCAGTTGCTGTGGTGGTGCTTCTACTGACGGCCGACGGTACGTGCGTGTTTGGCGAAGAGGCGGCGCCCGGCAACGCAGTTCTTTTCGGCTGGGACGGCGCTCAAAGAAACCACGTGAAGGAATGCATGGCAAGGGGAGAGCTGCCGACGCTGTCGAGCGTTGCAGGCGAGGGAACGATCGTTGAGATCGATATCGTGCGTGTGACTGACACCAAAGCAGGCTGGACGCAGATATTGACCGGCTACAACCCAG
>CALMGO010000406.1 GCA_937863625.1 uncultured bacterium | reverse complement strand
GAGAACTTCATCGATATCACGTCTTTCAAGCGCGCGCGCGAAGAGATAACGCTTCTCCGCAGCGAACTCGAGGATCGCAGCCGATTTGAACGGCTGTACGGCAAGTCCGCCGCCATGCAGGAGGTCTATCAACTCACCGAACGTGTCGCAGCCTCCGACGCGAGCGTCCTCATCCAGGGCGAGAGCGGCACCGGCAAGGAACTCGTCGCGCACGCGATACACATACGCAGCGCGCGAAGCAGCGGCCCGTTCATAAAGGTCAACTGCTCGGCGCTTGCCGAGGGGGTCCTTGAAAGCGAACTCTTCGGCCACGTTGCGGGCGCGTTCAGCGGCGCGGTCGGCAACCGCGAGGGGCGCTTTGAGGCGGCAGACGGCGGGACGATACTCCTCGACGAAGTGGGGGACGTGAGCCCCTATATACAACTCAAGCTCCTGCGCGTTCTCCAGGAGCGGGAATTTGAACGGGTAGGCGAGACCAAACCGCGCCGCGTCAACGTGCGCGTGATAGCCGCGACAAACAAGGACCTCAAATCCGCCGTCGCGGAAGGACGGTTTCGCGAGGACCTTTACTACCGGCTCAAGGTCGTCCTTATACAACTGCCGCCGCTTCGGCAGAGAAAAAACGACTTGCCGCTTCTTGTGGACCACTTCATGAAGCGCTTCAACAAATCCACGGGCAAGAAGGTCGCCGGCTATACCGCCGCCGCACTGTCGGCGCTCATGGAGCATGACTGGCCGGGCAACGTGCGCGAACTCGAAAACGCCATAGAGCATGCGTTCGTGACCCTGGCGGGCGACACCATCGACGTCTACGACCTGCCGCCGGAACTGCGGTTCGCGAGCCTCGGTGGGGCAAAGGGTGCGCCTGCACGTCCGGACGCAGCGACGGCGGTCCCGGAGCGGGAGCGGATAGCCGCTACCCTCCAGCGTAACGCATGGAACCGGACGCGCGCGGCCGAGGAACTCGGGATGAGCCGGACGACGCTCTGGAAGAAGATGAAGGCGTACGGGCTGTCCAGCAGTTAACAGCGCGTTCATCTGAACAGCAGAAGTGAACGATATGTTCAGCAGAATAAACGTCCACTGGCCCAAACGGGCACGAAAAGTGGAACCAACCGCAGTATTCCGATGTCCCCACCACTGATAAGGCCGCCGTTACAGGCTATGGGGGAATCTGGCACGCCAGTTGCGATAGGGAAGGATGACTGTCCGGCCAAGGCAGGGAAGATTACGGAAGACGTGGTTGCGGCCGGCAGGAGACCTTCAAGAAAAAGGAGAAAGACGTGACTGGAGAAAAACAGATTACGGACGCGAATTTCGAAGCAGAGGTTAAGAAGGCCAAGGGGCTCGTACTGGTGGATTTTTACGCGGACTGGTGCGGGCCGTGCCGGATGCTTGCCCCCACTGTGAAGAAACTGTCAGAGGACTACGCCGGGAAGGTGAAAGTGGGCAAACTCGACGTGGACAAGAACTTCAGCACGGCGGCGGCGTATTCGGTCTCAGGCATTCCGACGGTTATCCTCTTCAAGGACGGCGAACCCGCCGAGCGGCTGGTAGGCCTGCAACCGGCAGACGTCTTTGAAGGCGTCATTAACAAGTACCGTTCATAATGCGGTGCTCGGCCCTTATCCGTAGGCGCACTGAAGTGAATCCTGGATTTCTGCTGAAGGGGGCACACAAATGAATTTTGGTCGTTGGATAGTTGACGCCTCGGTGAGGCGATACATTCTGGTGACGGTGGCGACGGTTGCCGTTACGGTTGCGGTGATGTTTTTCGCGGCGGTTCCTTCCATAAAGCCGGGGTTGATTCCTTTCTTGAAGCCCGTGCAGGTGGACACCGACCCGGAGAACATGCTGAGCCCCGAGGAGCCGGTCAGGGCCTTTAACAACCAGATGAAAAAGGAGATGTCGCTCCATGACATGGTCGTTGTGGGCGTTGTCAACGACATCAATCCTGACGGCGTTTTCAATGTCGACTCGCTACGGCGCATCTACCAACTGACGAACTACGCCGAGACGCTCAAATGGCGCGAAGCGGACGGCAAGTGGGGCGGAGTCGTCGAGGTGGACCTGATAGCGCCATCGACGGTTGACAGCATCGAGCCGGGCGACGTCGGCGAAGTGAAATTTGAATGGCTGATGCGGACGCCGCCCGCGACGCAGGCCGCCGCGCTCGACGTGAGGCGCAAGGCCGAGCGGATACCGTTCTTAAACGACACGCTTGTTTCCGGCGACGGCAGGGCGATTGCCCTGTACCTGCCGCTCACGCGCAAGGACCTCTCGCACCGCGTGTACAGCGCGCTCAACGACCGGATGCCGATGCTGTGGCTCTGGGCGCCGCTCGAAGCGCGCATCGCGGAATCCGGCATGTCGAACCAGTCGCGCGACGCGATGACCGCGGCCGGGAGGCTTCTCGCGTGGTATGCTCCGGACAAGGATTCTTTTGAAGAAGCGCTGTCCATGGTCGCCTCGCAGGCGGCAGGCGGCGACGCGGTCGCCAAGGGTCTTGCCACTGCGGCCGCAGACGCCGAGGCTGCAAAGGCGGCTCTCGCGTCCGGGAATGAGTCGGAGTCAGAGGAAGGATCCTCCTACGCGCAGGCAGTGGACGCATGGCGCCAGACCGCGTCGGCCAAGGCCACGAGCGACGTTTATTACCGTATCGTGACATATTACCTCGAGTCGAGGAAGGCCGCTTCGCTCACGGCGGACGAACTACTCGGCCAGGCTGGCGAGTTTGCGCGCACGCTATCGACGGGCTTCGCGGATAAGGCGGAGTTTGCGGCCATGCCGGACGTCATATCGGCCGTGACGGAGCAGTACGGCGCTTTTCCCGGGCCGGACCGGTTTTACATAACGGGGCTTCCCGTTGCGGAGGACACGTTCGGAGTCGAGATGTTTGTCCAGATGGCGATATCGGCGCCGGTGGCGATGCTTGTCATATTCATTTTGATGCTGATATTCTTCCGCAAACTCGTCCTCATCATATCGCCGCTCCTGGTCGCGATGATATCGGTTATCATCACAATGGGGGCGCTGGTCATAGCGGGATATCCGATCCATATCATGAGCAGCATGATACCTATATTCATCATGCCGATAGCGGTGCTGGACTCGATACACGTGATAAGCGAACTGTTCGAGCGCTACCAGGAGACAAGGGACCACCGCAAGACGATAGTCGCTGTGATGAATACGCTCTTTGTCCCGATGCTCTACACGTCACTGACATCAGCGGCGGGTTTTGCGTCGCTGGCTCTGACGCCGATTCCGCTGGTGCAGGTCTTCGGGATATTCGTCAGCATCGGGATAATGGTCGCGTGGCTCCTCACAGTGACCTTCATACCGGCGTTTGTGATGTTCATACCGGCGAAGCTGCTCGAGAACTTCGGCACCCCATACGTGGGTAAGGACCATCACGAGAAATCCACGCCGCTGGGACGGTTCCTCGAATGGGTAGGGTCGGCCACGTACCGGCGGGCGAAACCCATAGTCGCGCTCGTGGTCGTGGTGCTCATCATTTCGGTCGTCGGCATAAGCATGATTACGGTGAACGACAATCCCGTCAAGTGGTTCACTTCGTCGCATCCGATT
>CALMGO010000405.1 GCA_937863625.1 uncultured bacterium | reverse complement strand
AGGGCACGCGCTACCGTCTGGCCGAGAGCGAAAATCTTCCTCTCCGCATAAGCGGCGACGACTGCCCCGCGCTTCTCGTGGAGCCGGTGCGCTCGGAAATCGACTGGGAGACTTCATCCTCAAGGGTGATTCTGTACCGCGTGGAAGTGGCGGGGTTTGTCAATTCACCGCTCATCGACGAGATCGAGGAATACGCTCACATGGCGTACGAGGCGCTCGTCGACGGGCTTCCGGACTTCGGCGTTCCGCAGGTCGAGGCGGTGGAGTTCTCCGGCCCGTCATTCAGGAAACATTCTCAGCGCGGCGCGTCGTTCGGCGTCTTCCGGCTCGGCGTGACGGCGCGCATCTACTCAGGGGCATAAACGAGGTGGCAATGTACGGCAAAGACACAAGGGCAAGACTCGGCAGGGAAACCGTCTGGTGCCAGCCGCCGGAATCGCCGTGGGTGGCTGCGGCCGTTTTGGATGGCTCCGCGGCGACCGCGCGTACGGACCTCTCGGAGTTCGCTTCCGGCAGCGCCATCGGAGCGGCATACGCCACCGCGAGGCTCGACACGCTGCCCGACGCGCTGAATATCGCGGCCCTCTCCGAGGCGGCGCTCTCCCGCGACGAGTTCGGCGAGATGGCGAGTTACACCGTCGGCATCGCGGACTCTGACGGCGCGTGCGAGATCCGCGGCGCGCTCGTGCGGAGGTTCAAGGTCAAGTGCGGCGTGGCGAGGCCTGCGTTGGAACTCGCGCTTGAATTCGTCGGCAGGACCCAGACCGCGACTCCCGCGTTTGACCGCGGCCCGGCGGGCAGGCCGTTTTCGTTCTCGGGCTCATCGATGAAGGTGGGCACCGAGGTCGTGCCGGGAAAGGAGTTTTCCATCTCGGTCAATAACAACGTCTTCACCGGCCCGGCCCAGGACGACTTCGGCGCAGGGTTCATCACGGCGGGCAGGCAGGCGCTCACCGGCTACATCATCGTCGCAAGCGACGTGCGCCACCTTGTCGACGAAGACGAGCACTCGCTTGAGATCACTCTCCCGGGCGGCGAGGTCGCCGCGGTCATCCGCGCGGAGGCGGTCTTCTTCACGTGGTGCAGGGAGATCAGGAGCCTTGCGGCAGGGGGGCTTGGCGTTTTGTATTTCGAGGGCGCGTCGGCGTCGCTTGACGCCGGACTCACCATAGGCCTTTCATAAAGGCGGAGCGATAGACATGTCAAAGGCGGCATTCGGAACGACGTTTCTCGGCGACGGGGTCGTGTGGCTCGGCAGCGAGTACGAGAGGCTCTCGTCGCCGGTGAGAAAGATGCTCTGGTCCGAGCGGGCCGACGTCCCTACCGCGAGCCCCAACTTTCTCTGGCGCATAAAGGCCGTCGTCTGGGCCAGGCGAAGCGACACGGCGTCTCTTGCCATCGCGCTCGAGGGGCTGGCGCTTCTCTGCGGCTCAGCCAGGGCCGACCTCAAAGTGTACGCCGACGACGGCGTGACGCTCTTGAGGACATATCCCGGCTGCCGTTTTGACGCCATGACCCGGCGCGAGGGGCCCGCCGATTCGCGGCGCAACTTCGAGGACCATATCGAGTTTGTGTTCGTTACCGACCAGGACCCGGAGTAAGAAATGATAACCGCCACACCGTCAGGCTCAGGCTGGTACGTCGAAGGAGACCGCTACAAAGTCTTCGTGACCAAGTCCGGCATCACCCAGCTCATGCTCAAGGAGACCGGCGCCCCGCAGACCAATGTCCTCTACGGCGGCGGCATCGTCTTTAACGAAGCGTACGGCGCGACAAGCGGCACCGTGAAGCTCGCAAACGCCGACAGCGACGCCACGCTCGTTGAAAGTAACTCAGTGAGGGCCGTCCTGCAGGTGAGCGGTTTCTACGAACCGGGCACAGGCGGCACGCAGTACGGTACTGGTTCGGCGAGGCTTACGTTTTACCCCGACAGGTTCGCCATCGAGTCGGTCTCGCAGTTTGGCGTCAATCTCGGCAGCGGCATGTGCGTAAGGCCGATTACGGCAAACTTCCTCTACAACCGCTGCGCAGAGGATTACTGCTACGACACGGACGGCGCAGGCGGTTTCACATGGTACTATTTCTACGGCGCGTGGGCAGCCGTCGCCGCAAATAAGCCCGGGCCGCTTACGGTGATGACTCTCCACCCGGTCGCCGCCGCCCCGGCCGGGTTTATGACGGCCACAGTGCTGAACGGCGAGGGCATGGCGACGCTCGACCTGCAGGACGCGACGAGCGAGACGGTCTACAGGGCGTGGCGGGCGCAGAAATCAACCGCCGTTACGGGAGTGCGCTACCGGGCGGTGACGGTCTTCACGTTTGCCACGGGCAACGTCAACGACCCTAACGAAAGCTCGGCCGTCGCGGCAAGAGACGACATCACAAGATGCGACCCTCTTGACGGCTCGACAAACGCAGGCGTCATGCTGGCCGGTGTGACACTGCCCGGCACCGCCGGCGACGAGGACTCCGACGGATACGACGAGCGTGAGACGCTGTATCTCATGAGGCCGTCGAGTACGCTCTCCTATGCCGACGTTCGCTTTGACGACAGGCGCGGCACGACGACCGCTGCGGCCTTTGACCGTCCGGTCGTGAGGCTCGCAGCCTGGGACGTCCCCTCAAAGCCGCAGGTCTTTCGCTGGAGCGGCGAGGCATGGCAGCCGCTGGCCGAAGGCGTCGACTACTCAACGACCGCTGAAGAGGACGAGGGTGGCGTCGGGCCGCAGTTCAGAATCGTACAGATACTCTCGAAACTCTCCGGCCAGGGCGCGCTCGGACCGAGATTCAAGTTCGTCAAAGAGGTCGAGACGCCTCCTGAGCAACCCGACTGGGTTCTCAAAGTCGCCGGCGAGACGCTCGACATGGAGGCAGGCCGCATCAGCCTTACAACCCTCGGCAATTCCTGGCGGGCCGGAAGGACGCTCTCCTTCAGCGAGGCGGTGCCGCACACCGAAGGCTCGTGGCGTGAAGGCGACGCGGTCGAGCTGTCCCACCAGGGCGAGCGCGTCTTCGCGGGCGACGTCGCAGAGAGACGCCTCGTCGGCGCCCCCGGCGCGGAGGAGGTCGTCTACGTCTGCAGGGATTTCATCCGCCGCGCGCATAGAGTCAATGTCACCGACCCCGTTACGCTCGCGCCGAGAGTCGTCTTCAACGCGCCTGCCGGCGACGCGGACCACGTCGACGGACGATACGGCCTGACGCTCGCCGACATCATATCATGGTTGTTTGAGACTTACGCCGACGACCTTGTCGCCGCGGGCGCTGCCCAGGAAGGCTCGCTCCCCTATGCTTATGACGACCTCGATGGGCTTGACATGGTGCCTCCGAAAGTCGTACTTTGTGACCTCGATTTTCTCTCGGCGCTCCAGAGGGTGCTTTCGTTTGATCCGGAGGTCATGGTGGCAGGCGACCCGGAGACGCTCACGTTTCGCTTTCTGCGGCTCGGAGACTTCGAGGAAAAGTCCGTCACCTATAACGGTGATGACAAGCCTCTTTCGGCTCTCGTGACGCCCGGCATCGAGGGGCGCTACACCGCGTACCGCATCGTCGGACGCGGCGAAAGCGTCAGTCGCAGCGCATACCTGTGCGAGGGCGAGATCGAGGAATACTGGGGTGCTCGTGCCGTGACGACCTCAGCTGTGACGTCGGGTTCGTCGGTCGTTATCCCGGTTGACAACACGACCGACTTCGCCGCAGGCGATCATGTCACGATAGGCGAAGGCGCAGCCGCCGAGACGACGACTATCATATCCATCTCAGCCGGCGCGACCATTACGGCCAATCTCTCCAAGAGTCACGCCGCCGCTTCCCTCGTCACAAACAAGGCGTATCTCGAAGACACGTGGACCATTGAAAGGGCCTTTGAACCCGCCGAGACCGACTCCGGGACCGCGACCGGCGGCCTGGTCGACAGGCTCATAGACTCGACCAAGTACTGGGGCTCCGATGCATGGGTCGGCGCAGAGGTCACGCTTACAAAGCCGCTTGTCGTTCAAAAGCGGACCGTCGACGACTCCACCTCCGCCGCGCTCTACGTTACGCCCGACTGGGCAAGCGCTCCGGCCGAAGGCGACGCCTACGAAGTGACAAAGGGCGTCGGCCGATACCGGTATGTCTATAGCAGGTACCGCGTGACCGACCCCGCCAAGCGCCGTATATGTGACACCGTCCCCGACCCGCAGGACCTTGCCCCTTTGCCTGGGCTCGCGCTTGTGAGTTACAAGCCGCGCGTGTGGAGAAAGACTCAAGGCGGGTTCTGGATAGTGACTCCGGTCGTATTCGATTATGCCAACGGCGTATTCACGACAAGCGCTCCCATAGCTTCGGGCAACTTCCGAGTCGAAGGGGACGCCGAAGCCGCCCCGGACGTCCGCCTGGATTACGCGTACGAAGCGAGCACCTGCACGGCCAGGTATCCTGCGCAGGGATTCGCCGGCACCGCCTGGAGCGATAGGGGGCTTGAGGCCGAGCGCGTCCGGTACGAGGAGGACTTCCAAAGCCAGGGGGATACTTCGAAGTATGAGACGCTTGCGCAGAGACTCCTCTGGCCGCTCTGCGATATAGCCTACAGGGGCGTGGTCAATCTTGGCGTCGTAGCGCCGGAGCATGTCGCGATGGATTTCCGTCTCAGTATCGCCGCAGAGGACGGCGAAGGCGATCCGGTCGCTACGGGTCTCGAGTCGATAGCGGCGCTTGTAGCGGCCGTGGAAGTCGACTTTGCGTCGGAAAAAACGAGGATAATTCTCGCCGACGCGGACTCGCTCGCGGGGCGCGGCGACTGGTACCGGGCGCTTGCCGATACAGTCATGATTTACGGAGACAATGTCACCACCGCAGGCGGCTCAACCGGTCCGTCGGGCGGCACATACGTAACCCTAAATGACATCACCGAACTCCTCGTAAGCATCACCGCCGTCTTCGGCGAAACCGGCGTCATGAGCGTGTCCGCAGGCGGCGACAATGGGATTATCGAGGTATCTCCGCAGACCGGTGACGTCGTCGTCTCGCATGCCGACTACATGAGCGGCAGCAAAACCCCCTGCAACTATGCCCCGAGGTGGCAGTGATGGGCTGGTCCGAACTTCCCGTATCCGAGGGGTCTCTCGTCACAGCCGCCCAGATGGGCGAGCTGCGCTCTGCGATTATCGAACGCCGCCGCGCCGTCAATTTCGCCGCCGCTGCCGGCCTCGGTGACCCTCCCGTGGTGTCCGCAGGTTCTCTCGCCACCGCAGCGACCCTTAATGCATACCGTGCCCGCCTCGAAGAAATCATCCCGCATTACATCGACACAAACGAGACGGGATATGGGTGGACGAAGGCGGGTGTTATCTCGGAGGCCTTTGGCCAGGGGCGCACTGAGTGGACGCGCGTGCCTGCGCGCGCGGGCGAGACGTCGTACGCCGCAGAACTGGTAGCCGGCGACGTGATGTACGTCGAGCACATAAACGAACTCAAAGACGTGATAGACCTTCTCTACCTTGTGCCCTTGAAGGAGTTCGACGGGCGCGAGTATGCCGCCGACGACTCGAACGGATGGACGTGGTCCGATGTCGACGGCGACCTTGACAATGCCTGCACCGCGCATGGCAATCACCAGACTGGAAGCTACAGCGAGACGGCCGAGTCGGCGCCTTTTGATTTCATTCGCCACCCGATTGACCCTGTGACCGTAGTTGAGGTAAAGGCGAAGGGAGCACTTCGCGGCGCGGACGAGGACGCTACGGTCAAGTTCATCAACTTCGTCAACGGCGATGCCGGTGACGACCCGCCGTCCGACCGCGACTGGTATGCCGAACTGAGGATTTCCGACGACAGGCCCGCAGGTTCGCCGCGCGGGCTCGACACCGAAATAGCGTGCTATAACAACCTTGCCGACGACGGTTCGCACACCGCCGACTCGAAAAACGACAGTGACCAACTCCTCGAAGTCTACGTAAGCGACCAGTGGGGGCCTGAGATTCTATCGCACGTGCCCGACGAGGCCGATTGGCCGTTCTGGCTGACGTTTGTCGTTGCGGACCACACGGACGTTATCGCCGCCTATGCCCAGGAGGCCGCGGCTTCCGGCAGGGAGCTCCAGATATGGTGGGCCAAAGCCCAGTACTCGGTGACGCGCATCTGGGCGAAGCTCAATTTCCAGTACAAATAGACGGGCGGGACCGGCCCCGTGAAAGGAGGACAGAGTGGCCGCGAAGTGGAATGACGTCTGGGAAAAAGTCCTGTCGGCGCTCCTGACCGCCAACATCGCGGTCATGGGCTGGCTCTGGTCCAATGTCGCGAGGCTTGCCGACAAGCTCGACAGGCACGCCTCCGACCGCGAGATACACCAGCCTATCGACCAGGGGGCGCTTGTCGGGCGCAGGGAATACGAGGCGTGGCAGCAGCATGACAAACTCACCACGGACGCGGTCGCCGAAAGGCTCGGCCGCATCGAACAGCGGATTGAACGAATCACAATAGGGAGGAATGACAATGCTTCTTAGACAGGTCTTAACGGCGGCGCTCATCGTGCTTGGCCTTTCAGGCTGCACGATCTACGAGGGGTACGTCGTCACCGAAACCCGGACCACTCCGCAGCGCCCGGTGGAGGTGGCGCGCGAAGGCGGCATAGGCGATTTCGACGATGTGCTCGTCGCGGGGGCCGACCTCGCCGCGGCCATTATCGCGCCTGTGGCCGCCGTGGCCAAGGCAGTCGTGATATCGGCTGTGGACGTCGAGGTCAACCGAACAAAGGAAACGCGGACAGTCAAATTCACCAGGTGGCTTTCAAACGACCGCGCCGAATTTCCCGTGGCAACCGCTCAGGAGGAGACTGTCTTCGGCCGCGTGTCGATGGATGCGCGCGTGACCGGCGACACAAATGAAGAGCCTACACAGGAGGATACGGACGATGCAAAAGATAATTGATTTCGTCATGACCAACAAATCGTTTTTCGCCTTTGTCGCGGCGCTGGCGGGATACGTGATTTCAAAAATCAAGGCCGCCGGAAAAGACGCCGCCGTAAAACGACAGGCGTCGGCTCTCGACGGCGTGGCGCGCGCGGTGGAGGATTTCCAGGAGCAGTTGAACCAGCGCGAGCCGCTCGTTCTCGAGGACCCTAAGGCGCTCAAAAAAGCCATCGCCTATAACGTGTCGTCCGGCCGCGAGGAGCTCGACCAGGCCATAGCCCGGATGAGCGGCAAAGAGACAAAACGCGACTTCGGCCTGGCGCGGGCCGCGGCCGCCGCCGTGAGGATTGTACTGCCGTAAGGGGACTACGTCGCCCGCGAGGCGACGACAAGCAGGCTGTGCGCGAAATCGATACCCAGATAACGCGCAAGCCACGCGGTGACATAGACGCGCATCAGCTTCTCAAACGCCGGCGCGTCAAATATCCTGTAGCAGCGGACGCTGTCAAACCCGAGCGCGGTGAGCGCCCCTCCCAGCCCCTCGTGCGACCACGGCTGCACATGGGTGGGGTCTCGGTAGTAGTGCGTCGGGTGGGCGATATTGGGAGTGGTCATTATGAGTTTGCCGCCCGGGTGTAATAGTTCAAAGGCGCGCGCGAGGAGCCTGACGCCCTCGGCAAAGGGCAGGTGTTCAATTACTTCGAACAAAAGCACCGCGTCAAACGTCTCATCTACGGCATCGAGGTCGTAGTAGTCGTGGCGCGTCTCGCGGTCGATATCCATGGATTTGTAGGTGACGTTCGGCACGGCATTTGTGAGTACGCCTTCAAGGTGCCTGTCAGATGACCCGATCTCGAAAACGTTCGCGCCGGGGGATATCTCTTCGAAAAGCACCTGGGTGCGGTTATTCTTTAGGGGGATATCCCAGACCGTGCGGTAGCTCTTGAGAAACCGGTTTCTCGCGTCGTAGAGCGTGCTCCAGGACGAGATGATCTTTTCCGCGCGGTCTCGGGCGGTTTCCATGTGGCGGCCCCGGCAAAGTCGTGTCAGTGTATTCGAATAGTCTGGCCAATCACTTTCGGCGCCGTATTATATCGTACGAGGAGCCTTCTTACATGACACATATGTCAAAAATCCTGCCGTTAA
>CALMGO010000404.1 GCA_937863625.1 uncultured bacterium | reverse complement strand
GGCGTCAGCAGTTCCTTTGATACGATACGTCACCAGCCTATTACTTATAATGCCTGTTTGTGCCTGTTAGTGCCTACTGATGTATTTTTCTATCCGAGGGCAGATAGTCAAGAAGAGGCTTGGAGTTTTTTTGCAGGCGGGGCACAACCGGGGCAAAAGCGGGTGAAGAGCGCGGCTTATGGCTTGACAAGCAGGTATTACAGGCGAAAATAGCGGCGGATTACGAGGCGGCGCCGTGACTGGCGGGCACGCGTGGAAAAAACCACGAGGAAGCGGCTGCCGCAGGAGATGCCGACCGCCTGGGCGCACCGCAAGGCTGCCCGGGCGTTTTTTTTTGTCCGGGGGGGGGGGCGCGGGGGAAAGTGACAGGAGGGCGAGATGTGCGCAAGTGAGATGCCGCTTCGGTACGGAATCAACCCCCACCAGAAACCTGCGCGTGCGCATGTGAGCAAGGGCGCACTGCCGTTTAAGGTGCTGAACGGGGCGCCGGGGTATATCAACCTCATGGATCTTTTAAACGCGTGGCCGCTCGTGAAGGAGCTGACAGAGGCAACCGGCCTGCCTGCGGCGGCGTCGTTCAAGCACGTGAGCCCGGCTGGAGCGGCCATAGCGGCACCGATGTCGTCCGAGGTGGCCAAGGCGTCTTTTGCAGACGACGTCGAGCTTTCGCCGCTGGCAACGGCGTATGCAAGGGCCAGAGGCGCCGACAGGATGAGTTCATTCGGCGACGCGATAGCACTGAGCGCGCCATGCGACGTGGCTACGGCGAAATTTATCAGGCGCGAGGTGAGTGACTGCGTGATTGCTCCAGGATACGAGCCGGGGGCGCTGGAGATACTGGCCGCGAAGTCGGGAGGGCGGTATCTCGTGATGGAAATGGACCCCGAATACGCACCGGGCGAAATCGAGACGAGAGATATCTTCGGGGTGACACTTGAGCAACCGCGCAACAACTACAAGGTCACGGAGGAGATGCTTGCCAATATCGTGACGCTGCGCAAGGACATTCCTTCGGAGGCAAAGCGAGACATGATCGTGGCGACGATTGCGCTCAAGTACACGCAGTCAAACTCGGTCTGTTTCGCGTATGACGGGCAGGTGATAGGTCTGGGGGCCGGACAGCAATCCAGAGTGCACTGCGTAAGACTGGCAGGGGCGAAGGCCGATATGTGGCACCTCAGACAGCATCCAGAGATACTGGGATTGGAGTTCGACGAGAAGGCGGGCAGGGCGGAAAGAAACAACGCCATCGACCAGATTTTGACCGATACGCTGGCTGACCCGTTTGCGGGCGACAACTGGAAGGGGATATTCGCAGAAGCGCCCAAGAGACTCTCGGCGGAGGAAAAACAATCATTTCTGGCCAATCGGAGGGGCGTGTCGCTGAGTTCGGACGCGTTTTTCCCGTTTCGCGACAGCATCGACCGCGCGGCGGAGAGCGGGGTGGAATATATCTTAGAACCGGGAGGCTCGACGAGGGACGACCTTGTAATCGAGGCAGCGGACGAATGCGGGATGGTGATGGCGTTTTCGGGGGTGCGGCTTTTCCACCATTGAGGGGGATGGGCGAGGGCGGACGCGACAAGTCGCCCCTACAAAGCGAAGGCGATTGTATTCGGGCTGGAGCCCGCAGTGGCGCACAGCGCCCCTGCGGAGCTCAACCGCGTACGCAGGGCTGGAAACAGGGTTGCCGAAGCAGGCGGCGGCGGGTATCATGAGGGATTGTGCGTCCATAACACTTTTTACGAACGAGATGAGGAAACGATGAGCACACTGGCAGTAGTGGGCCTCCAATGGGGCGACGAAGGCAAGGGCAAGATTGTGGACCTCATGAGCCGGGAGAACGACGTCATAGTCCGATGCCAGGGAGGCAGCAACGCCGGGCACACGGTAGTAGTTGACGGCGAGAAATACGCGCTGCACCTTGTGCCGTCAGGGATACTCACCCCGGACAAGATAAACGTCATAGCAAGCGGAGTTGTAATCGACCCTGTGGAACTCGTAAAAGAGATAGAGGCGCTACGCGGGCGTGGAGTTGAGGTCGGGAAGAACCTTCTCATCAGCGACAGGGCGCATGTGGTATTCGGTTACCACAGGCAACTGGACGTGGCGCAGGAGACCAAACGCGCAAGCGGCACAAAGATCGGGACGACCGGACGGGGGATAGGGCCGGCGTATTCGGACAAGTACAGCCGCAGCGGCTTTCGCATGGGCGACATAATGAACACGGGATTTCTCAGAGCGACCCTGGCGGAAAAGATCGCTGAGAAAGATTTTCTCCTGAGGGAGTACTTCAAGACGGACGGAATCGACCTCGAAAAGACTTTGCAGGATATCGGCGCAGCGGCCGACACCCTGCGGCCGTATGTCACGGATACGTCTGCCGCTCTTCGCAAATACATGGCGCAAGGGAAGAAGATACTCTTTGAAGGGGCACAAGGGGCGCTACTTGATATCGACTACGGTACGTATCCATTTGTGACGAGTTCGAACACGACGACGGCGGGGATACCAACGGGGACGGGCCTGCCGCCGACGGTGCTGAAGGACATATTGGGGGTTCTAAAGGCATATACGACACGCGTGGGGACAGGGCCGTTTCCGACGGAACTGGATAACGAGATTGGCGAAAGGCTCCGCAAGATGGGGGGGGAATTCGGCGCGACGACGGGCAGGCCGCGGCGGTGCGGGTGGTTTGACGCGGTGGCGTCGAGGCACGGGGCGGAGCTCAACGGGTGCACGGAGATAGCGCTGACGAAGCTGGACGTTCTGGACGGCTTTGACAGGATAAAGGTGTGCGTGGCATATGAGCTCGACGGCAAGAGGCTCACAGCGATGCCGCCGAGCGCTGCGGACGTGGAACGAGTGCAGCCGGTTTACGAGGAAGTGGCAGGCTGGGGCAGCATCACGGCCGACACGAGGCGGTTTGACGAGTTGCCGAAAGCGGCGCAGGAGTACGTGGCGTACCTCGAGAAACTCGTGGGATGCCGAATCACGATGGTATCGGTCGGCCAGGAGCGAATGGCCATCATTATGCGCGAGGGAGACTGAGGCGCGGGCGTGACGGGCCGCAGACAAACCGATATGCCGGAAAGCAAGAATCTCCCAAAGCACGTGGCAATCATCATGGACGGCAACGGCCGCTGGGCGCGGTCGCGAGGACTGCCCAGGCTTCGCGGGCACCAGAAGGGCATCGAGAGTATCCGCGAAATCATCACAGAATGCACCAAGCTCGATCATATCGAGTATCTCACGCTTTACGCGTTCAGCAGCGAGAACTGGAAAAGACCGCAGAAGGAAGTGGACTTTCTGATGAGGCTACTGAAGCGGTTCTGCAGGCAGGAACTCAAGACCATGGTCAAGAACGGCGTGAAGTTTACAACTATCGGCGCAGTGAGGGGACTTCCCGAGGATGTGCGGGTGGTGCTCGATGAGACCGGGCGGGTTACAAAGGACGGAGACAAACTGACACTGTGTCTTGCGCTTAACTATGGGTCGCGGGGCGAGATAGTCCGCGCAGTGCGCAAGATAGCGGGCAAGGCGGCAAGCGGGAAGATAAGCCCCCGCACGATAAGCGAAGACGACATTTCGGCTGAGCTCGACACGGCGGGCATGAGCGAACCCGACCTTGTGATAAGGACGGCGGGGGAAATGAGGCTGTCGAATTTTCTCCTGTGGCAGGCGTCATACGCGGAGCTGTATTTTACGGACGTGCTGTGGCCGGATTTTCGCAGGGAGCATCTTCATGAGGCGATTGACGATTACACGCAGCGGGTGAGGAAGTTCGGCGGCCTCGGGGAAGACAGATGAAGGCTGCGAGGATTATCACAGGTTCCATTGCTACGCTACTCATACTCGGCTTGCTGACGCTCGACCACTACTTTGTCGGGGGATTTCTTTCCGCGGCGCTTTTGTCGGTGGTGGCATTTACAGCGGCAATGGAACTGTGCGTGATACTTGAGGCAGCAGGGCTCAAGACATATCCGCGATTGACGGCGTTTGTGTCGTTTGTGGTGGCGCTGCTGCCAGCGGTGGTTTTGAGGTTCTGGCGGGGCTTGAGTCCGTTCGCGCCTCAGGCGGGTGTTATCTTCGGTTTCATGGTGCTGCTCTTCGTGCTCGCAATGCGCGAGGAGGACCTGGTCAAGGGCGCCAAGGCCGTGATAAGCGGGACATTTGTGCTGGTATACGTGGGGCTGTCGCTATCGTTTCTCGTGCGGCTGAGAGATTTCCCGCACACCGGCGAGGCGTTTCTTCTTTTCGCGATAGGCGTGGCCAAGGTTGGAGACATAGGCGCGTATTTTACGGGAAAACTCTTCGGGAGGCACTATCTTGCACCGAAGGTGAGCCCAAAGAAGACATTGGAGGGGTCGCTGGGCGCGCTGGCGGGAAGCGCAGGGGTTGCCCTCATCATGCACCCTTATGTGAAGGACCACGTGAGTCTGGGGACGTTCGTGGCATGGGCGCTGATTCTATCAGTGGTGGCTCAGTTTGGGGACCTTGCGGAATCACTAATCAAGCGAGCGGGCGAGGTGAAGGATTCGGGCGGAGTGTTTGCGGCAATGGGGGGAGTGCTGGACCTGGTCGATTCGCTCTTGCTTTCGGCGCCTGTTGCCTACATACTGGCGCTCATCGGCGGTTTTGGCGGAATTCAGGGGTAGGAAAGTGAAGAAACCGGAAGCAGTGGAAACGCCTAAGAGCGAGAGAGAGATATTTTTTGACGACCGCGAGGAATCCAAGGCCATATTCGGCGTTGAGGACCGGTTTTTGAAGGCGGTCAAGTCGACATTCGGCGTGTCGGTGGTGAGCCGCAACGAAAGCGTGAAACTCTCAGGCGACGAAGAAAAGGTTGCGCGCGCGGAGCGGACGATACTGGAGCTCAGGCGCCTCTACGGGACGGGGATAAGCATAACGCTTCGCGAGGTGGAAGCAATCGCAGATGCGATAGCCAATGAAGGGGCGTTTGACGAGAAGGGCGAGCGGATAGAGATATTCGCACAGCAGGTCTACGTGAGGCCCAAGACCACAGGGCAGGCATCCTACATAGAGGCAATGCGCAAGAGCGACCTTGTCTTTTCAATAGGGCCGGCGGGGACGGGCAAGACATACCTGGCGGTGGCAATGGCGGTGAGCGCGCTCAAGAAACGCGAAGCGAGACGGCTGATACTTGTGAGACCCGCGGTTGAGGCAGGGGAAAAACTTGGATTTCTGCCGGGGGACATACAGGCGAAGGTGAACCCATATCTCCGGCCGCTCTACGACGCGCTGCACGACATGATGGATTACGGGCAGCTCAGGCGGTACATGGAGTCGGACATCATAGAAGTGGTGCCGCTGGCATACATGCGCGGTCGGACGCTCAACGACTCGATAATCATCCTGGACGAGGCGCAGAACTGCACGGCCAACCAGATGAAGATGTTTCTGACGAGGCTTGGGCTGCGGAGCAAGAGCATAGTGACGGGCGACGTGAGCCAGATAGACCTGCCGACGGGGGAGAGGTCAGGGCTTCGCGAGGCCGAGAAAATACTTAAGGGCATAAACGGCATATCGTTTGTATATCTTTCGCGGCGCGACATAGTCCGCCACCACCTCGTGCAGCAAATCGTGGAAGCATACGAGAAGTACGAGGACGGCGCAGGCGGGAATTAGCTCAGGACAACCACTGGGGAAAGCCTTTGCGCTTCGGAAACAGAAAGTACTCAGGCGGGAGACGGCAGGCGGGCAACGGGAGTTTTCAGAGCGTCGTCCTGTCGCAGGTGCTGACGAAGAACCAACTCGCATCGTTGGGGATGGGAGTGGTTTTCGCGGCTGCGCTGATCGTGATTCTCGCATCGGGCAACCCCCCCCTACCCTACCGGCGCGGACAGGTCGCGCAGTCGGACATCAAGGCGAGAGTCAGCTTCGCAGTTGTCGACGAC
>CALMGO010000403.1 GCA_937863625.1 uncultured bacterium | reverse complement strand
AGACGCCTTCGAGGAGCAGCGTCAAATGAGTCGCCATCCGTTCAATAGTTGCACTCTCGAAGAGGTCCGTGTTGTACTCGAGGCGGCACTTCAAGGCGGCGCCGTCCTCGGTCACCAAGAGCATGAGGTCAAACTTGGCGGTCTTCGTTCTGACCAGAAACGTATCAAGTGCAAGCCCGGCGAATTTGCGAATCCCGCGAGGGGCGTTTTGAAGAGCAAAGAGGACCTGGAAGAGCGGCGGGTAGCTCAGGTTTCGTTCGGGCTGGAGTTTTTCGAGGAGCCTTTCGAACGGGATGTCCTGGTTTTCATATGCATCAAAAGAGGTTTGGCGTTCCCGCATGAGAAGTTCATCAAAGGAGGGATCACCCGCGAGGTCCGTGCGCAGAGCAAGCGTATTCACGAAGAACCCGATGAGGCTCTCAGTTTCGATGCGCGAGCGGTTCGCCGTCGGCGTGCCGACGACGACGTCCGTCTGCCCGGTATATCGGTAAAGAAGCGTCCTGAACGCGGCCATGAGCGTCATGAAAAGCGTAACGCCCCTCTCGCGGCTCAATCGCTTCAAGGAGTCCCCAAGGTCGGCGGAGATGTCGAAGGAGCACGTGTCGCCGTTATAGGTCTGGACGCGCGGGCGGGGCTTATCGGTGGGGAGTTCAAGCATGGCCGCGCCGGCGAGTTTGTACTTCCAATGGGCAAACTGCTTGTCCAGGACTTCGCCGTCGAGTTGGTCCTTCTGCCACGCGGCGAAATCGGCGTACTGAACGGCCAGGTCCGGCAGCGGCGACTCTCTGCCCTCGCGGAAGGCCTGGTAAAGCGTCGAGAGTTCGGTGTGGATGACGCCGGATGACCAGCCGTCCGATACGATGTGATGAACGTTTAGCATGAGAACATGGAGGTTCGAAGCGATGCGGATGAGCCTGGCCCGAATGAGCGGCCCGGCCGCGAGGTCAAACGGCCTCATGGCCTCCGCGGCCAAGAGCCTCTCGGCTTCGGCCTCGCGCTGACTGTCGGGAAGCGTGGTTAGATCCTCAAGGGGCACTTCAAGTGCAAGCCTCTCGGCTATCACCTGGACAGGCTGTCCGCTTTCAACGGGGAATGTCGTACGCAGCGCCTCGTGCCGGCGCACGATTTCGTTGAGCGCGCGTCGAAGCGCGTCGACATCGAGCCCGCCGGTAAGCCTCATGCCGAGAGGAATGTTATAAAGGGGGCTATCAGGTTCGAGACGGTCGAAGAACCAGAGGCGGCGCTGGGCAAACGACAATTCGCAGTGGTTGGCCTTTTTTCTCGGCGGGATGGCGCGCGCGGTTGCATTCGCGGAGCTTTCGCTCATGAGCCGCTTTTCAAGAAGCGCGCGCTTTTCGGGAGAGAGCTTTGCAATGCGTCGCCTGAGGTCGCTCACGCCGCGCCCCCCCGGCCGCGGTCTTCTGCGTCGAGTTCCGACAGCCTCGTTTCAATATCTTCGATCCCTGTCTGCTCAAGGAGCCGCTCATTGACGGCAAGAGCGCACATGGCAACCGTCGGCGCATCGAAAACAGCACGCACGGACAGATCTATTCCGAGCGCATGATTGACGCGCGCGACTATGCGCGTCGCCGCCAAGCTGTCACCGCCGAGCGCGAAGAACCCGTCGTGAAGGCTGACCCTCTCTACGGACAGCACTTCCTGCCAGATATGCGCAAGTGTCCTTTCGAGGTCGGTGCGCGGCGGCTCAAAGGCGCGTTTTGTTTGCTCTGATTGGAAGACAGGCCTCGGGAGCCTGCTGATATCGATTTTGCCTGTCGAGTTGCGAGGCAGTTCGTCGAGAAGCACAAACGCCGAAGGGACCATGTGCCTTGGCAGTTTTTCTTCGAGATAGTCGCGAAGGCCGTCGGCGGTAACCGACGCAGAATCCGCGGCGTCTCCCCCTGCCGCGGCGGCAACGACGTAGGCAATCAGGTGTTTCTCGCCTTTAGCGTCTTCGGCGGCGCGAACGATGCTTTCCCGCACAGCCGGATTATGATTGAGGGCGGCGGCCACTCCTTCGGGTTCGACGCGGAGGCCGCGGATTTTCACCTGGTTGTCGATTCTGCCGAGAAACTCGATGCTCCCGTCGGGCAGATATCGTCCCAGGTCGCCTGTTCTGTAAAGCCGGGCGCGCGCGTCGGTGCTGAACGGGTCGGCCATGAACTTTTCGGCCGTCAGCTCCGGTTGGTTGAGGTATCCCCTCGCGAGGCAGCCACCGCCGACGCATATCTCGCCAGCAACTCCGACGGGCACAAGGTCCAGATGTTTGTCGAGAATGTAAATCCGAACGTTCCAGATCGGCTTGCCGATAATGCTGGTTTTGAACACTCGGGCGGACTGACCATGGCGCGGCTCCTCCGCTTGGGCTTCGCTCCGTCTGAAAAGCACTGAGTGCGTGCAGTACACAGTCGTCTCAGTCGGACCGTAGAAATTTATGACCCTCCTGACGTGCGGATACCCCGCCAACCGCCGCACGAGGTCATTTCCTGCGACCTCGGCTCCGACGCTTACCACTCGAACGGACTCAGGCAGAGGGAAATCATCGAGGAGCGCCTTCATAACCGAAGGTGCGCCGCCGATCGCCGTGATAGAATCAGCCCAGCGGCAACGCGGCAAGTCGAAAAGAGAATTGAGCAGGACAATGCCGCCGCCGACTGAGAGCGGGGAGAAAATCCGATAAACGCTCGCGTCAAACGAGATGGAATCGGCGAAGGGCACAATGGCGAGTTCCGCTGCGCTGAAGACGGCATTGGTGGTGTGGAAGATAACGTTCACGGCGCTCTTGTGCTCGACACCGATGAGTTTGGGCCGGCCGGTGGAGCCGGAGGTGTAAATGGCGTAGGCAAGATTTCCCATCGAAACCGTGCTCTCGGGATTGGAGTCGATCTCCTCTTCGATTGCGCCGGCATCAATCAAGACCGTCCGGAGTCCGTGTTCCGGCAGGCGATCCAGAAACTCTCCTTGCGTGAGCAGGACCGACGCGCCGGACGCCTCAAGCATGTAAGACAACTGCTCCTTCGGGTAGGCGCTGTCGAGCGGGACATACGCACCGCCTGCCTTCAAGACCGCCAGCACCGAGACGACAAGCGCCGGGGTGCGAGCAAGACATAGCGCGACAAGGGTATCCGGGACAACCCCTATTCTCCGGAGATGATGCGCAAGCCGATTCGCGCGCGCGTTCAGCTCATGGTAGGTGAGCGTCTCGTTCTCAAAGAAGACCGCCGTCCTGTCAGGGGTCTTCGCCGCTTGCGCCTCGAACAACTGGTGCAGGCACAGGTGCGTCGGATACTTCCTGTCGGTGTTGTTCCAATCGATGAGAATCGTGTCCTGTTCGGCATCAGTCAACAGCGGCAGGTGCTCCACGCGGCCATCAGGGTCATCAACGATACCTTCGAGCAGAGTCCGCCAGTGGCCGAGCATTCGAACGACCGACTCTTCATCATAGCGGCTCCGGTCATACGCTATCTTGAGCCGCAGACGCGCCCCTCCATATGCGAGAGCCACAAGGGGATGCGTTCCCTTCTCGATGAGTTCAAACCCCCTGCGTTCCCATGCCCCCCCCTGAGCGCGCAGGACCTTGTTGAACGAGTAGTTTTCAAATACGAGGATGCTATCAAAGAGGGACCTTTTCGGGCCGAACCCGTTCCATGCCTGTATGTCGGCCAAGGCGGAGTACTCGTATGGCCGCATGGCCACCCACTTGGCGCGGATGTCTTTCACCCATTCGCGAACCGGCATATCCGGCGGCACCTTCACGCGCATTGGGACCGTATTGATGAGAAGCCCTACCATCGATTCCGCGCCCTCTACGGGCAGATGGCGGCACGCTCTTGTCGCTCCAAACACCACGTCCTCTTCGCCGCTGTACCGAGCCAGAAGGGCCGCCCATGACGCCTGAAGGAG
>CALMGO010000402.1 GCA_937863625.1 uncultured bacterium | reverse complement strand
GCGCCCCCTGCGCCCGCGCACGCGTCTGGTGCGTATGCTCGAGTCCGCCACCGCCTGCAGCTCCGCCAGCACAAACCCCGGCACGACGAGCGAATCCTCTATCAGCCCCGTCTCGACGAGGTCGGCCACCCTGCCGTCGATGATGGCGCTCGTGTCGAGAAATATCGGCCGCTCTCCGCGCGTCTGCCTGTGAAATTCGACGTACGGTATGACGAAGCGAAAGTTATCCTTGGTCTGCAATATAATCGTCACGCTCAAGTACGTGATGATGACCCAGGCAAGCATCGTCGCCACCGGCCCGTAGTATTGTTCGGTCCCCGCCGGGAAAAGCGGCGACACCGCGCTTGCCGCGAAAAACGCAAGAACCGTCCCCACGATGACCCCGACGAATATCGCGCCGAGCGTCGCAGGAGACCGCCTTCCCGCGATTATGTCGAGCACTATCGCCACGATGCCCAGCAGTATCGCGAATATGACCATCCAGAACGGGTCCGCGAATATGCTCTCCGCGCTGTAACTCGCGATTATCCGCGACGACGCCAGCCCCGCTCCCGCGCACACGAGGATAAATATGCCTCGGATTATGTAGAGTATCGTCCGCACTCTGCCTCCTCCCTTCTCCCCGCGCGCTTACGTGCGCTCGTAAGGGTAGAAGAGTTTCTTGTATTCGTCCTGGGCATATCTATCGGTCATTCCCGCTATGTAGTCGCACACGCCGCGATAAAGACCCACCTTCCCGACGTGCTCCTGAAATTCCGGCGGCAGTTGCGCGGGCTCGGCCGCATACGCCTCGAAAAGCTCCTTTACGAACCTCCCCGCCTTTATCGCCATCCGCCTCACCCGATGGTGCTTGTAAAGCCGCGCCATCAGGAAATCCTCGAGTTCCTTCTTGGCCGCCGCCCGCTCCGGCGAAAAACCCACAAGGTCCCAGCCGTTGGCGCGCACGTCAGCGGCGGTCGCGATTTTGCGTTCCCTGATTCTTTTTCGGGTTTCTTCCAAGAGGTCCATTACCTCAATATTGATAAGCGCCCTTACAATCTGCCTCTGCCTCACCACCCCGGTAATCCCGCCGTACCGGTCCTCCACCTCTTTTACCGCCTCGTCGAATAGCGCCAGCCCCGCAAGGTCCCCCTCCGTCAAAAGCCCCGCCGTCAGCGCGTCATCCACGTCATGGCTGTCATAAGCCACCGCGTCGGAGATATCGACCACCTGCGCTTCCAATAGCGGCGCCGACTCCCGGTCAAAGTCATACTCCGCCCAGTAGCTCCGCCCGCGCGTATCGTCATAACGCGTGTGGTGCTTGGCCATCGACTCCCGAACCTCGTAGGTGAGGTTGAGCCCCGGAAATCCCGGATACCTCACTTCGAGAAAGTCCACCACCCACAGCCCCTGGAAATTATGCTCGAAACCCCCGTGCCCCTCCATCAACTCGCGAAGCGCGTCCTCGCCGCTGTGTCCGAAGGGAGTGTGCCCGAGGTCATGCGCCAGCGCCACCGCCTCGGTGAGGTCCTCGTTAAGACCGAGCTCGCGCGCGATGGATCTCGCTATCTGAGCCACTTCGAGCGTGTGCGTCAGCCGCGTGCGGTAATAGTCGCCTTCGTGATTGACGAATACCTGCGTCTTGTACTCGAGCCTGCGAAACGCCGTCGCGTGGATTATCCTGTCGCGGTCGCGCTGATAGGGGCTCCTGTAGTCGGGGCTGTCGGGATATCGCCGGCCGCGGCTTTCGCTTGCGTGCGCTGCATATCCCTTGAGGTGTTCTTCGCCGTGTTTCGTGTCGTCGCTCGTGCCCATCCCCCGCCCCCGGTCTACAGTTGGCTTACAAGTTTATCATACAGGTCTGACAAAGCCTGCGGCATGACCTTTGTATCGCCGAGCACCGGCATAAAATTCGTGTCGCCGTCCCACCTCGGCACGATGTGAAAATGCAGGTGGTCCACAAGCCCCGCCCCCGCCGTGCGCCCGAGGTTAAGCCCCACGTTAAAGCCTTGCGGAGCCATCACCCGTTCGAGAAGCGCCTTTGAATCGACGAGCCCCGCGAAAAGCGCCGAGCGCTCCGCCTCGTCGAGCTCGCCCATCTCCCCGCCGTGCCTTACCGGCGCCACGAGAAGATGCCCGTTGTTGTATGGAAAGCGGTTCATTATGCAGATAGCCAGGTCGTTTCGCCATACGACGAGGTTGGCCGCGTCCGCTTCGGGGTCGCCGGCCGCCGCACATATAAAGCATTTTCCGCTGCACATGTCGCCGTTAATGTAGGTCATCCTCCAGGGCGCCCAAAGTCTCTCCATCAAACCGCCGCCTCCCGTCAGATGGCATCCATCTCACCTGCCGCGCGATTCACGCTAATGCCCGCAGGTCGAACAGTTGCCGCTGTGGCACCCGTCGCACGAACCGCCCGACGACGCCTTTGACACCGTGCCCTGCGCGGCGAATACACTGAATACCTTCCCGCATTTGCGCCCGCCGCATACGGGGCACGAGAGCCCCTTCTCGTCGGCCGCCGACCGCACAAGCTCCTCAAAGACCTCGCCGCACTTGGCGCATTTATACTCATACATGGGCAAAGTCATGCCCTCCGATGCTCACTTGGCGAAACTCGTCGCCGTTATCTTCCCGACCACCGCGCGCCCTATTATCGAACCCACCGACGCTGCGGCGCCCTTCGCGACCGACGGCGTGAAGGTGCCGCTATAGATCACCTTCTCGGCGTCGTTTTCGATTATAACCACGTCACCGAGTCCCGGGTACCCTCTGTGGACCTCGCTTACTACGCCTGCCGCGATGGCCCGCACGTTTCCCGCAGCGTCAACGACTTGCGCGGCGGCGGACGCACCCTCCTGGGGCCCGCGTGCGCCGGCGGTCGACAGCGTAGCATTTCTCGGCGCCACTTTCGGCGCCACAAGCACGTCGCCCGGCTGCAGCACCGTTTTATCGGTCATGCCGTTTGCGTCTACAAGGCTCTCGTAGTCTATCCCGAGTTTGGCCGCGATAATCCTCGGCGTATCGCCCGCCACAACCGTGTACGTCCCTTCGGGATACGCCGCGAGGTTGACCGTCGCCACCTCTGTGGCAATCGCGCTCTGCCTCGGCGCCTCGTCGCGCGTATGGCGCGGAGCCGGCTGGCAGGACAGGAGTACCGCAACCATCATCACGCCGAAAACCGCCGTGAATGTCGCCCTGTTGAAAAGACCGCGCGGACGGTCTGAGTGAAATTGGTGACTGACTCCGGAGTCCTTGCTCCTCCACCTCGCGCCTTGTGGTCTCCCGGAAGTGTCTGTCACCAATTCACGCCCCCTTTGCGAAAAGCCTTCTGCAGACACTGTCCGGTCTTTTCAAAGGACGAACAGGTGCAGTCGCTTGTGATTTTCGCCACTGGCCCAGTCCTCATCGGGCGGCCTTTCGGTCTGAAGACAAAAAAATGGAGCGGGCGATGGGATTCGAACCCACGACATTCGGCTTGGGAAGCCGACATTCTACCACTGAATTACGCCCGCTCTCGTGTGGCACTTATTGTTGTCCGAAGTCCCCTTTTGTCAATACCCTTCCCTAATGCTTCACCGCCACCTCGGCCGCGTACTGCGTCACGGCCATACCTTCGCGCCGCAATATGACGAGATACACCTTGTCCGCGTCCGCCGCCGCCTCCAGGGCCGTCGCAAACGTCTCCATGTCGGCCGTGAGCGTGTCATTTACCTGCAGTATCACGTCGCCCCGCGCCAGTTCACCCGCCTCTCCGGTCGAGCCTTTGGCCACGTCGGCGATGAGTATCCCCTTGTCGATATTAACTCCCACGTCGCGCGCGAGAGTGCGGACCATCTGCTGGACCGAGAGGCCCATCATCTCCCGCGCCAGTTTCGCGCCGTCCGGCTTCGGTATCACAGTAGGCGCGATGACGCCTTCAATCGTACTGCCGCCGCGTTCGGCCTTGACCGTCATCGGCTTGCCCTCGGTCACGAGCACCGCCGCCATAAAGTCCACGAGCGTCTTTATCCGCCTGCCGCCCAGTTCGACGATAACGTCGCCGCCGGCGAGTCCGGCCTTGGCCGCAGGCCCGCCCTTCTCCGCCTTTGCGACTGTCAGTATCGCGTCGGCGCCCTGGCCTGTGTACTTCTCCTTGAGTTCGAGGCCCAGCTGCAGGCGTTTGAGCTTCTTATAATCCAACAGCGCCGCCAGAGACCTCTTGACCCGGTCCACCGGTATGGCAAAACCTATCCCCGCCGCGTCGGCGCGCATCGCCGTCGTCACCGCTATGACCTCGCCGAACAAGTTCAAAAGCGGCCCGCCGCTGTTGCCCGGATTTATAAGTGCGTCGGTCTGCAGGATGTCCTTGAACATCACCCTGTCCTGTACCACCACGTCCCTGTGAAGCGCGCTTATCACGCCCTGCGTCACCGTGTTGGAGAGGCCGAACGGATTGCCCACGGCGATAGACTTTTCGCCGACCATGAGGTCGTCGCTTCTCCCGAGCACGAGCGCCGACAGCGGCCTGTCCGCCTGTATCTTTATCACCGCCAGGTCGTTGGCCACGTCCACGTTCACCAGATCCGCCGGATACTGGCTCCCGTCCGAGAGCGTCACCATTATCTTCGACGCGCGGTTCACGACGTGCGCGTTGGTAAATATGAACCCGTCAGGCGTAAATATCCCGCCCGACCCGAGGGAGTTGGCTATCTCCGGCCTCGAAAACTGCCTCATGAACTGGTCAAACATGGGGTCGCTGAACGGGCTGTTCTCGTGAAAGAAAAACCCCCGCTGAACGACCTTCTCAGTCGATATGTTGACCACCGCCGTCGAGGATTTCTCAACCGCTGTCACCACCGCGTCGCGCCTGAGGTCCATCCGCTCGTCCCCCGCCGCCGCCGCGCACAGCACCAGAACCGTCAGCGCAACTCCCAGAGCGTTTCTCATCGTTCCTCCTGGTCTCTAACTCGTTTTCGTTGCCGTCGGCCGCTTCCATGCGTCCTGCCGCCGCCAGACCCCTGCAATCGCCTTGCCGCATTTCGGGCACTTGCCGTCTTTGAGATTGTCTTCGACTACCATCATCCCCAGCCGCTTTATAACCGTGGCCCCGCACGAGGGGCACACTGTGTCGGCCTTCCCCGGCAGTTCGACGTTTCCCACATATACGAAATTCACGCCTTCATTCTTAGCCGCTTCATACGCTTTCTTCATCGTCTCAATCGGCGTCTGTGGCAGTTGCAGTTTATAAAACGGAAAATACCTGCTGAAATGAAGCGGCACGTCCGCCCCCGGT
>CALMGO010000401.1 GCA_937863625.1 uncultured bacterium | reverse complement strand
TCCGTCGTACGCGTATCCGATCCGAGCGGCGGTCCGCAACGGGGCCGCGTGAGCCGGGCAAAGAGCAATCAGACCACGAAGATACTACCACACCTGCCATCGCGAGGGCAATACAATTTTCAGCGCAGAATCCGAACTCTTTGCCGGAACTCAGTGCGCACGTCCAGCGACGGTCTGGTTGTTTTCAGGGACGAGACTTCAGGATATCGCGGATTTCGGTAAGGATCTGGACATCCGCGGGCGGCGCGGCAGGTGCGGCGGGAGCGGCCTCGTCCTTGCGCTTGAGTGCGTTCATAACCTTTACCATCATGAAGATGGCTGCGGCGATAATCAGGAAATCAAGGACGTTGTTGATGAAAGCGCCGTAGTTAAGGGTGACTGCGGGAATAGTCTTTTCGGCCTCGACGACCTCGGGTTTGAGCGTGATGGAGAGGTCGGAGAAATCGACGCCGCCGATAAGGTAGCCGATGGGCGGCATGACGATGTCGTTAACGAGCGAACTGACGATTTTGCCGAATGCGCCGCCGACGATGAAGCCTACTGCGAGGTCGACGACATTGCCCCTGAGGGCGAACTGTTTGAACTCCTTTACGATACCCATTGCGAGTCTCCTTTCCAACGCCGAAGCGACGCTAAAAGTCGTCCATCGTGCCCAAGTCACGCAGGTGAAATATATCACCCCATGTGCCGAGTGTCCATGAGACGGAGTCTATGAAGAAAGTGTTCAGACTGGCATTGTAGAGTTTGAACGCGCGGGGGGCCTCAAGCGGGATGCCGACGGCGCGGCGGAAAAGCGACTGGAGGATGCCGCCGTGCGTGACGATGACGACGCGGCCGGCCGGGTGGCGCGCTGCGATAGCCGCCACTGCAGCGACGGCGCGGTCGTGGCGCTGCCGGGCGCTCTCCCCCTGAGGGATGACGTAATCGGGGTCGCCGGATTCGAAGCGGGCGTAATCCTCCGGATAGCGCTTACGAACCTCCTGCATGGTGAGCGTCTGAAAGATGCCGAGATGGCGCTCGCGAAGGCCAGGCTCCGGGATTATGTCGTGACCGGTCGCGGCGGCGATGCGCTCGGAGGTAGAGTGGGCGCGGAGGAGGTCGCTTGAATAGAGGAAATCGAACTCCTCGTCGGCCAGGCGCGCGGCGATGGCCTCCGCCTGACGAATGCCGAGAGGGGACAGGGGGCTATCGAGCTGCCCCTGTTGTTTTCCGAGGGCGTTCCAGGTGGTTTCGCCGTGGCGGACGACAATTAGTTCGCAGGCCGCATTCTTCCCAGACTCATGTGACACGAGGCTGTCCTTTCACACAAGCGACGGAAGGCTACACGCTGAAGCGGAATTCGACGATGTCGCCGTCGGCAAGGAGGTATTCCTTTCCTTCGAGGCGGAGTTTGCCTTTGGCGCGGGCTTCCTTAAAGGAGCCGAGGGCCTTGAAGTCGTCGTAGGGGGTGACTTCGGCGCGGATGAAGCCGCGCTGGATATCGCTGTGTATGACTCCTGCGGCCTCGACTGCGGGAGTGCCGCGGGTGATAGTCCATGCGCGGACTTCCTTATCCCCGGCGGTGAGGAAACTGATGAGGTCGAGGATCTCGTAGCC
>CALMGO010000400.1 GCA_937863625.1 uncultured bacterium | reverse complement strand
ATCGATGGGTGTAGAGGATGAAGACAAGTGGGCAGTTGTAGAGGCTCTGGCGAAGTATGACGACCCGAGGGCCAAGGACGCCGTTCTAAAGGCGCTTGACAGTGTTTACCCAGCCATGCGCAAATCGGCTGCGTTTACATACGAAACGACGTACGATGAAAGGGCTGTAGGGCCTCTGGCGAAGATGATACGCACGGATCCGGAAGAACCCGTGCGAAGGGCGGCGACGTGGGCGATGGAACCGTACAAGACAAAGGAGGCTAATGAGGCGCTCATTGCGGCATATTCGGATGAGAGCGCCGAAGTGCGTTACGCGGCTGTCAGGCTGCTTTATGTGCGCAAGGAGCCGGCCGCTATGGAGACACTCATTAAAGCGGCCGGGGATGAAACCGCGAAGGTCAGGTCGCAGGCTGCGCAGGCGCTGTTCGCATTCAGCGACGAAAGGGTAATATCGACTCTATGCGACATCATGCGGTCGGACTCCGATACGGAGGTCCGGAGGTCGGCAGCGTACGCGTTCCGGCTCAACAGAGATGAGAGAGGCGTTGACGCGCTCATGGGCGCTCTGGGCGACGAGGACACGACTGTACGGCAGAATGCGGCGCTGGCTCTGGCGGCAATAAAAAGCCCGCGCGCGGTCGAACCGCTCGTAAAAGCGTGGGAATCCTCGGACAAGTATGTCAGACCATGCATTGTGCTGGCACTGGCGAAGATTGAGGGCCCGGAAGCGGATGCTGCACTCGCGCAAGTCACCGGAGGGGCGGACCTTACCGAGGTGGCCGTAACCCGGAAGAAGTACATCAGTGAAGGAAGCGATAGTAACATGGTACTGCTCACTGCCGCACTGGGGGCGACAGATGATATGCAACTTGCCGAGGCGCTTTACTGGGCGAACAAGGATCAATTGAGATGGTTTTCAGAAGCGTGGGGTGAAATGACGGGGAATATCCGGCAACTGAGGGCGTCTGTCGATAACGGGAGTCGACAACGCTGGCCAAAAGTCGTGAAGACAGCGGCGCAGCGACAGTTTGACATGTATTATGCCGGGATGGACAGCGCTGAGGCGAAGAAGCGCCGCCAAGCCGTCGCGAGGCTCGGGATGAGGTTGTCAGAGTACTTTGCCCCGGAGGCCGCATTGGAGCAGGCGGAAGACGAAATGTACATAGAGGAGCAACTCTTCGGTGCAGACGAGGGGTGGGACGTTTCAAGGCTCCCGTCGGAAATGGTTGATGCAGACGTGAATGAGGAATTGTATCAGATAGAGGGGGAGAGAATAAAAGCGCTTCACGAGGAACTGACAGCGCAAGATATAGCGTTTGCCATTGGAAGACTGACGACGGCGCTAAAGGATGAAAACGGACAAGTGAGAGGCACGGCGGCACGAGCAATCGCACAGGTCGGCAACAACAGCGTACTCGAATCGCTAAGTGATGCTCTCCTGGATGAGAACATCTCGCTGAGGTGCACCGCAGCAAGCTGCCTCGGACATGTGAAGACGGAAGAATCGGTCATGGTGCTGACTGAAGCGCTCAAACAAGATATCGCACAGGTAAGACTCGCGGCCATATGGGCACTCGGAGACATCCGCCTTCCGTCGACCTATGATCCCCTGATTGCAGGCCTGTCCGACAGCGACAACGGGGTGAGAGAAGCCGCGGTGGCTAACCTTGCGATGCTGGGTGACAGGCGTGCAGTGGAGCATCTTCTGCCGCTTCTGAACGAGGACAGCCCGCGTCTTCTGGTGCCGGTAGTATTGGCACTGAAGTTCATGGGGACCAGGGAGGCCATGGACGCCATCAAGGCGAGAACGGCCGGCATCAACATGGAGAAGGTTACCACTGAATATTCCCAGTGTATCAGTGAAGGCAACGATGATCTGGTCGAGGCACTGATTATCGCCCTGGCTCTCAATGGTAACGGATGGATGGCGAGTGAGTACTACTGGTCCGGAAATAAAGACCTGCAACAGGCGGCTGAGAGTTGGGAGGATATGACTTATAGGCTTGCGGAACCGGGCGCGGTGTACAATGGGTGGGATATCGACCGGGAGAGTGATGACCCGTCGTTCTCGAAATGGCCGGGGGGGACGCCGCCAGAGCCTGTGAAGAGGAAGACTCCACAGAAGGGCGGGGACTAAAGGGCGGACACCAAGCGGCTACCCGGCGAGGAGGCGTTTTTTGACGTCGGCGACGCGGGCGGTCTCTTCGGCGAGTTTGGCGGCGAGGTCGCGGCCGTTCGTTTTGCAGGTGTCGCATGAAGACGGCCAAAGTCGTCAGGCACCTTTTTTGATTGGAATCCTTTAGAAACGCGGCTTGAATGACGTCCGGGCCAGCATGTCCCCTTGAGGTCGAATTCTATGAAGAAGAATGGAGTCATCATTTCGGCGACCGTAGGCGTTCTCGTAATTGTCATGTCGGGGATGTGGTACTATCACAAGATCATGGAGGTGAGGACGGCGCAGGAACTGCTCGCGGACTTTCAAAGCCCGAGCGTAGGCACGAGAGAGCGTGCGGAGGCGAGGATGGCCGAACTCAAGAGCGACGCCATTATCGCCGGGTTAATCGAACTCATGGAAAACGGGGAGTACGAGCAGCGCGCCATCAGGGTGCTCGCGAAAATAGGAGAGCCGGCCATTGACGCGTTAATAAGGAAACTTGTCTTTGAAGACACCGCGGCTTCGGGCAACACGTCGCTGCTCTCGCAGATAGGAATCTTTCAGGGCGGGGGAAAGTCACCTGGGATACAGGAGGGAGCAGGAAAGGCGCTAATGTCCATAGGCGGTCCGGCGGTGGACGGGCTCCTAAGGAATCTGGAGAGAGGCAACGACGAGACAAGGGCGTATTGCGTACGGCTGCTGGGGAAGATAGGCGACAACCGGGCGTTGGAACCGCTCATAGCGGCACTTAACGACAACTACCCGCCGGTAAGGTGGAATACACTTGCGGCGCTTGCGTACTTCGACGATGAGAGCGCGTACCAGGCGACACGGGGGGGACTCAAGGACGAAGATGAGCGGGTCAGGCTTACAGCAGTATGGGGCATGGCCAACAAGCCGCAAAACGATTTTTTCGGCAACGGGATGGATGAAAGGATTTTTGACGACATACTTGGCGTTACCACGGATGAGGACGCGAAGGTCCGCGCGATGGCACTGTCGGTAGTATATCAGTTTGAAGACGATCGCTCAATCGAAGCAGCGGCGGTGGCACTGAATGACCGTGTCATGGGAATCCGCCGGGATGCGGCGAAGATGCTCGGAAGGCATAAGGATCGTCGCGGGGTCGACATGCTGATTGAGATGCTTCGGACTTCCAACGGCAGGGAACTGGAGCAGGTCGCGACAATGCTGGGCGATATCGGCGACCCAAAGGCAGTCCGGCCGCTCATTGCCGTGGTGAACGGTCAAGATCCGGCAAGAGGGGCGGCGGTGGAGGCGCTGGCGAAGTTTAATGACCAAAGAGGCAAAGATGTGATTCTCAAGACACTCGAGAGCACTGACGCGAAGGTGCGGAAGTGTTCGGCGTATGCTTTCGAGTTAATGCGCGATGACAGGGCGGTCGAGCCCCTGGTGAAGATGATACGCACTGACCCTGATGAACCTGTGCGGAGGGCGGCGACATGGGCGATGGAGACATACGATACGGCCGAGGCGACTGGGGCGCTCATAGCGGCGTATTCGGACGAGAGTCCGGAGGTGCGATATGCGTCTGTCAGGCTCCTGGGGTTCCGAAAGGGGCCGGACATCATGGAACTCCTACTAAAGGCGCTTAAGGACGAATCGAGCAAGATCAGGTCGGAAGCCACGCACGCTCTCTTTGCATTTCCTGATGAACGGGCCGTATCCGCGATATGCGAGATGATGCACTCGGACGACGTGGACGTCCGCAAGCAGGCTGCAGCGGCGTTCAGGCACAGTAAGGACGAGAGAGGCGTCGATGCACTCCTGTTTGCACTTAATGATGAAGACACGGTGGTGCGGCAGAACGCGGCGATGGCTCTGGCGGCAATAAAGAGCCCGCGCGCAGTCGAGCCGCTTGTAAAAGCGTGGGAATCCTCCGACAAGTATGTCAAGTCGTGCATTGTAATGGCGCTGGCGAAGATTGAGGGCCCGGAAGCGGATGCTGCACTCGCGCAAGTCACCGGAGGGGCGGACCTTACCGAGGTGGCCGTAACCCGGAAGAAGTACATCAGTGAAGGAAGCGATAGTAACATGGTACTGCTCACTGCCGCACTGGGGGCGACAGATGATATGCAACTTGCCGAGGCGCTTTACTGGGCGAACAAGGATCAATTGAGATGGTTTTCAGAAGCGTGGGGTGAAATGACGGGGAATATCCGGCAACTGAGGGCGTCTGTCGATAACGGGAGTCGACAACGCTGGCCAAAAGTCGTGAAGACAGCGGCGCAGCGACAGTTTGACATGTATTATGCCGGGATGGACAGCGCTGAGGCGAAGAAGCGCCGCCAAGCCGTCGCGAGGCTCGGGATGAGGTTGTCAGAGTACTTTGCCCCGGAGGCCGCATTGGAGCAGGCGGAAGACGAAATGTACATAGAGGAGCAACTCTTCGGTGCAGACGAGGGGTGGGACGTTTCAAGGCTCCCGTCGGAAATGGTTGATGCAGACGTGAATGAGGAATTGTATCAGATAGAGGGGGAGAGAATAAAAGCGCTTCACGAGGAACTGACAGCGCAAGATATAGCGTTTGCCATTGGAAGACTGACGACGGCGCTAAAGGATGAAAACGGACAAGTGAGAGGCACGGCGGCACGAGCAATCGCACAGGTCGGCAACAACAGCGTACTCGAATCGCTAAGTGATGCTCTCCTGGATGAGAACATCTCGCTGAGGTGCACCGCAGCAAGCTGCCTCGGACATGTGAAGACGGAAGAATCGGTCATGGTGCTGACTGAAGCGCTCAAACAAGATATCGCACAGGTAAGACTCGCGGCCATATGGGCACTCGGAGACATCCGCCTTCCGTCGACCTATGATCCCCTGATTGCAGGCCTGTCCGACAGCGACAACGGGGTGAGAGAAGCCGCGGTGGCTAACCTTGCGATGCTGGGTGACAGGCGTGCAGTGGAGCATCTTCTGCCGCTTCTGAACGAGGACAGCCCGCGTCTTCTGGTGCCGGTAGTATTGGCACTGAAGTTCATGGGGACCAGGGAGGCCATGGACGCCATCAAGGCGAGAACGGCCGGCATCAACATGGAGAAGGTTACCACTGAATATTCCCAGTGTATCAGTGAAGGCAACGATGATCTGGTCGAGGCACTGATTATCGCCCTGGCTCTCAATGGTAACGGATGGATGGCGAGTGAGTACTACTGGTCCGGAAATAAAGACCTGCAACAGGCGGCTGAGAGTTGGGAGGATATGACTTATAGGCTTGCGGAACCGGGCGCGGTGTACAATGGGTGGGATATCGACCGGGAGAGTGATGACCCGTCGTTCTCGAAATGGCCGGGGGGGACGCCGCCAGAGCCTGTGAAGAGGAAGACTCCACAGAAGGGCGGGGACTAAAGGGCGGACACCAAGCGGCTACCCGGCGAGGAGGCGTTTTTTGACGTCGGCGACGCGGGCGGTCTCTTCGGCGAGTTTGGCGGCGAGGTCGCCGGCCCATGCACGGTCGCGGTCAAGGCCAAGATTGCCGGGGGCACCGAGGTGGGTCTTGGCGCGGATATTTTCAAGGGGGTCCTCGTTCTGCAGGGCTTCGAGGTCGAGGCCGACCTTCTTATAGGCATCCCGGAAGGGAATGCCTTCATTTGTGGCCATTTTGAGCGCGACGTCGGCGGCGAAAATCTCAGGCCGGAACGCGCGAATACACGCCTCAGGGTTGACCTCAAGGGCATCAAAAATCATCTTGTCGACGATGAGCGTATCGCGCGTGGTGGCCAGGGAGCGCATGAGCGGCTCCTTGGTGTCCTGGAGGTCGCGGTTGTAGCCGGAGGGCAGCGCCTTGGTGATGGACATCACGGTGAAGAGGTCGCCCATGACAGTGGAGGCGCGAGCGCGGGTGAGCTCGAGCGGACCGGGGTTTTTCTTCTGCGGCATGATGCTTGGGCCGGGGCAGTACTTGGCGGGAAGCTTCAAGTAGCCGAACTCCGGTATGGCAAACAGGATGGCGTCGTTGGCGAGCTTTGCAAGGTCGAGCATGACCTGGGAGCAGGCGAAGATGACGGTCTGCTCGAACTTGCCTCGGGAGTTATTGGCGTAGAGGACGTTATTTATGGGATTTACAAAGCCGAGCAGCTGCGTCGTCAACTCGCGGTCGATGGGCACGGCGACGCCATAACTGGCGGCGGAGCCGAGGGGATTCTGGTTATTGAGGATGTAGGCGGCTTCGAGAAGCATGTAATCGTCAAGGAGACTCTCGGCAAAGGCGGCTGACCAGAGGCCGATTGAAGCCGGCATGGCAAGCTGAGTGTGAGTGCGGCCGGGGTAGGGGACATCCTTGTGCTTATCCGCAAAGGCGATGAGCGTGCGGACCATCTCGAGCGTCAGGTGCATGATGTCGAGGAGACGGTCGCGAGTATAAAGGCGCGTATCGAGCGTAACCTGGTCATTGCGGCTGCGGGCGGTGTGGATTTTCTTTCCGACGTCGCCGGCGCGGGCGGTGACGGCGCCTTCGACTGCGGTATGGACGTCCTCGTCGGAGCGGTCTATGACGAATTTGCCGGCGTGGTAGTCAATAAGAATGCCTGCAAGAGCGCTCTTTACGGCTGCGAGTTCATCGCCGGTGAGGAGTCCGATTTTGGCGAGCATGGTGCTGTGGGCGATATTTCCAAGGACATCGGCCTCGACGAGGTCCATGTCAAGGAGGTAGTCTCGCCCGACGGTATAAGCCTCCATCGTGGCGTCGAGGTCGTAGTTTTTCGCCCAGAGTTTGGCCATGCTATTTCTTCTTTCGGCCGGTTGCCTTGGCGGCCTCGGCGGACTGTTTCTCGCGCATGGCCAGAGTCATGTAGGGTAGGCCGC
>CALMGO010000399.1 GCA_937863625.1 uncultured bacterium | reverse complement strand
AAAGACTGCGGAGACGAATTCGCGCGCCTTTGCGGCGTCATTGTCGTTTTCGCGCAGCGCGTATGCCCACGCGGCGAGATAGTTCCAACGCGCGCCGCCGGAGGTCTTGGGATTGGGCGTGATGACGGAGACGCCGGGGCGGGCGAGGTCGTTCCAGTCCTTGATATTCTTCGGGTTGCCCTTTCGTACCAGGAGAACGATGGTGGAGGTATAGGGGCAGGAATTTTCCGGGAGGCGCTTTTGCCAGTCGGCGGGGAGGATGCCTGCCTTTTCGGAGATGGCATCGATATCGTAGGCGAGGGCGAGCGTGACGACGTCGGCCTCGAGCCCCTCTATGACGGAGAGGGCCTGTTTGCCGGAGCCGCCGTGGGACTGGTTTACGCTGACCTTCTGGCCGGTCTTGTCGAGCCAGTACGCGGCAAAGATGGCGTTAAAGTCCTGGTAAAATTCGCGCGTAGGATCGTAGGAGACGTTCAGGATGGTGACATCTTTAGGAGGAGCAGCTTCTTCTGCGGCGGGCGATGCGGGCGACAAGAGACCGGTAAGCACAGAAGCGACGGCGAACAGGTACAACCATTTGACCGACATTTCACATCCCCTTTACAAGTAGACTTATCTATACCGCGGCGTGGCCGCGAGGTTATGGCAATCAGCCGGACTTTGCGGCTGAGGCTTTTCGGCAGACGTCGGCGAGCGTCATGTCGCCGAGGATCTTGGCTATGGCGTCGCGGACCTCGGCGAGCACGGGGCGCAGGCCGCAGATGGATTCGCGGGGGCATTTTTCATGGGCGGTGCGGCTGACGCAGCGAGCTGGGGCCACGGGGCCGTCAATGAGGCGCACGATGTCGAGCACGGGGATTTCGGCGGGGTCCTTCTGGAGGCGGTAACCGCCGTTGGGACCGGACTTTGCGGAGAGGATACCAGCGTTTTTGAGGGCGAGGAGGACCTGTTCGAGGTACTTGGGGGGGATGTCCTCGGCCTGGGCGATTTCTGCGATGTTGTGGTAGCCGTCATGGGGGTCAAGGCCGATGAGGATAAGCGAGCGCAGGGCATAGTCACATTTTCGGGACATCCGCATGACGTTCTCCTTATTGTCTATTACTTATATAGGGAATATATGGATAAGGTTGCGGGGTGTCAATGCCAAAATTGCAGGTTTTTTGAAAATGGGCGGCGCGGGGGCATGCGACCTTCACGGTTATGGGTGTGGCCATCTAAGCCCAGTGATGAAGCGTCAATATCACCCCGTCAAATAATTTAGTAAGGTGTCCCTAATGGCGCTTCCTTAACGAAAGAGCGGCACCTCAACGACTTCTTTCCTCGCCAAATCGGCCACCTTTTGGCCCGAAAACGCGCCCATTCCTGGCTTCGGAAGTCGCGTTCAGCCTTAAGGAAGCACCATTATAAGGTGTCCCCGCAATTAACCGAAATTACCCTTGACCTTCACGGTTATGGGTGTCCCTGAGGCGTTCCTATTCAGTGCCGGCTTTCGGGGCGGCCCCCTTGCGACGTCGCTTCTGGCGTCTTCCGGCCGACCACTTGCATGCCTTGGTCAGTTCTCGTCGAACGTCGTCGAACTCGTCGTCCTCCATGAGAACTCTCAAGTCCTTTGTCAGCGTCGCATCCGCCGTCACAGTCAGCGCATTGGCCAGTACCCAGCGCATGTTCGCACCCTTGGCGTACCCTCCATTCACCAGTTCGTCCAGCAGTACCCGCGCAGGCATCCCGCGCGCCTCCTTCACAGTCAGCGCCCGGATTATGCCTTCATGGATTTTCGGATCGTATGCACGCCCAAGATGCTTGACGAGTATCCCTATCGCCTCCGGATAACTCCACCTTGCGTTGACCAGGTCATACACGGAGGTGATATCGTAGCCGGCCTGTACGAGTTCGGCCACAAGCGGAGCTTCGTCGGCATCCAATCGCGCCAATTCCGCCCTGAATTTCGCCTCACGCTCCGCGTTCTGGCGAACCCACTCGGGATCACTATGCAAGCGATCCATGAGTTCCTTTGCTGTAACAGACTTCCTTCTCCCCTTCATGGTATACCGCCAATGAACTTGTGCGTGATCTCTCCTCGCGCGATCGCCTCTGCAAGTGGGCCAGACAGCTCTGTGGATTGCCGGGTGTAGAGGTTAAATTGCAGGCCATTCTGACGACTGAAGGCCGCGTAATCCCTCAGTTGTCTCGTGTAACTCAACGAGCCCACATTCTTCACCTCAGTCAGCACCCCGTTCCCAAGGGCGTCTGGAAACCGAATCTGCCCGTTGGGCATTCGTATGCCAACCTTAGGTCCCACGATGCCAACCGCCGCCTCGCCCTCCTGCCCGAGTCGACGAGCAAGCGCAGTAGCTTCTGTTCCAGCATTCACGACTCCCGAGCCCGCGCCATAGGTCGCGTTCCATAGCGCAACAACCCCAAGGAGCCGTGGACCAGTGTTCATTCCATGCTTGTAATCGTCATTATCGCTGATTTTTTCGCAAGGGTCTTCATTCAGCCCAGCCTTGGCCCCAACCCAGTCCGCAGCCGCTCCCAAGCCATCCTTCACCGGCGCGCCAGGTAATATCCAGTCCACAGGGCCCAGAATGCCAGCCGGCATGCCAAGCGCCTGCCGGCCCAAAGCGCCGCTAAAGCCGGGCCTGCCCCATACTGTGCCGCGTGCGCCTTCCTCCTGCTGCGTACCAAAGAGCGCACCCGCCATGCCTCTAACATCCGACCAGTGCCAGTCGAAGATTTCATGCTCGTCCAGCCCCCACGGGTCCACAAACATCAAGGGGTTATTGGATGCGTACCCCCAGCCCCTGGTCACATCGGCCCATATCGCGTCGCGGGAGGCGAAGATGC
>CALMGO010000398.1 GCA_937863625.1 uncultured bacterium | reverse complement strand
GTCGCGGACGGGCGGGAAAACGTCGGCGATGGGACGGGTGGGGGGAGGTGGATCTGGACATTTCGCGGGAGGGGGACGTGCTCGGCTTCGAAGAGAGAACGACCGTTCACGATCTCTATGCCACCGAAGCAGAGCCAAAGCTTACTGTTACGAAGTGGCGGATAACCTGTCCGGAAGACGCCAAAGTCTGTTACGGGGGCGTCGACATGCACAGGCTGCCGGGCGAGGGCGACTGCGTGCCGATATTGCAGGCGGACATCGTCAAGGACCAGGTCGTCATCAAAAGCGTCATTTACGCAGCGAACCCTGTGAGAGCGGGGGCCGGAGACGTGCGGTTCGCGCCGCCGACGAAGGCGAGGACCGGTCCATACACGCGTGCCGGCGCACAGGCGGTGCAGTTCTATCCGTCGGCCGAGTACATGGACGCGGCGGAGTTTCTCTATGGCGGGGGGTCGTGGGCTGAGGCTGCGGGGAAGATGCGCGAGGTCGCTCTGCGCGAGAAATCGGTGGTGGCTCGCGCGGCCGCAGAGGAGATGGCCGGGATGCTTGAGAGGATAGCCGAGGAGGACGCGGTTTTCAAGGAGCCTGCGGACCTTTCAGCGCTGACGGTTGAGGAGCAGGTGCGATTCCACGTGTACAAAATACGCGAGATCACGGTACAGCCGGATTCGGCGTCGGGACTGTGCAACGTGTTTCATGACGAATCAGAGGCGAAGCCTGCGGAGGCGCTTGCGAGAATCGGCCGGGCCGCGGTACCGGCGCTTGTGGTGCTACTTGATGATGACAGGCCGACGAGGGGGTACTCGAGCGGCACGAACGGCAGACATATCTTTCGATACTCGGACGCGGCGCTGCAGATCCTCGAGAGGATTGCGGACAGGCGCTTCGACTGGCCACGCGGGAGGAATACATATCTGGCGAATGCCGACGGGGCCATACGGAGGATAATCGTAAACAACATTGCTAACTGGCGGCAATCGATCCAGGAGACAAGCGAGCGCGAATGACGGTGCGAGGCCTCGCGCCGCATAAAGGCGTATCAGGATGAACAAACGCGACGCGGACGCCTTGGGACGGGTCTTTCCAGACGGCGCGTCAAATCCAGACGGGCTGAAAGCCTCGCTGCATGCCTGGCCGGCAGCGGCAGGCGCCAAAAGGGCAAGTCATTTCTGGCCGTACGTGGAATGGTAGCGTCCCCACCATTTTTCGATTTCCGAAGGCGGCAGGGAGGAGACTTTACCGAGTTGGCGGGCGATAAACATTGTCTTGGCGGCGTCCTCGACCATTATGGCGGCCTTGAGGGCCGCAAGCGCAGTGGCGGCGAAGGTGAACACGCCGTGGTTGGCGAGGAGGATGGCCGGGCCGCGTCGGCGGCATTTCATGATGGCGTCGGCGATATTTTTCCCCTGGTTATCGACATAGGGGGCGCAGGGGATTTCGTCTCCGAACTCATCGGCCATGGCGGTGAGGGCGCAGGGAATAGCGTGCCCTGCGGCGGCCCAGGCGGTGGCGAAATTGGAATGGGTATGAATAACGCCGCCGATGGAGTCGTCGGCGCGATAGAGGAGCAGGTGGTGAATGGTGTCGACGCTGGGCTTTAAGGCGGAGGCGATACGATCGGGGACTTCCGAGGCGTCGGCGGGCGAACCGTCGGCGAGACGGACGACGGCGAGGTCTTCGGGTTTCAGCGTATCGTAGTCGACGCCGGAGGGTTTGATGAGTACGAGGCCTGACTCGCGGTCGACGCCGCTTGCGTTACCGGAATGTGCGGTGACGAGGCGGGCCCTGGGGAGGCCGACATTTGCGTTATAGACATCGAGTCTCAACTGTTTGAAATCCATCACATGCTCTCCTGTGTAAACGAACCTGCAGTGCCGCGCGGGGACAATGATACAGGAAAACGCGCCATAGTGAAGGGGTTTGTGGGGAAATGGGCGTGTCGAGAGGAGTCATGACGCATTGGGGGCGGATATGTTCCATTGCGGGAAGGGGCTAAATTTGATTGATAATAGTTTGGCGAAAGGGGTTGAAAGCAAGGGGAGTGGCACTCTACAATGACATGTCACGCGGATGCCGGGCAGAGCGTCCGCGACATTCGGGGAGTCCATTTGCAAGCAGCCCACAATGGGAGAGGAGAGCCATAGATGTTGAGGACAAAAGCGGCATTCACGGCGATGTGCGTATTAGCGGCGGTGCTGGCGCTGTTGACGTTTGAGCGCGCGGCGGCTGCGCCGGGGGACAGCGACAACGATTCTCTTCCCGACGCATGGGAGATGACGTATTTCGCGAACCTCGCGCAGACGGATACGGGTGATACGGACAGCGACGGGTATTCGAACCTGGCGGAGTATAACAACGGGACGGACCCGACGACGGCGGAGGTGCTGCCGCCGTATCTGACGACGCTTGAGTGGACGAGCGTGGGGCCGGGCGGCGGAGGGGCGCAATACTCGCCGACGATCAGCCCGACGGATCCGAATCTCATGTACGGGATATGCGACATGGGTGGCGTGTACAGGTCGACCGACGGCGGCCGCCACTGGATGATGCTGAAGGCCGACGAGGCGCAGATGGCGACGGCGTACAGCCCGGTGCACTGCAATCCGAAATTTCATCCGACCAACGGCAACATCTGGTACGTGGGAACGCTGTCGGGCCTCAAGCGGACGACCGACGGCGGGGAGACGTGGGAGTATTTGAGCACGAACGACGTGCCGACGGCGATAGCGATACACCGGTCGAGCCCGGACGTTATGGTCTACGGCAACAACTCTGGCTACATGTACAGATCGAGTAACGGCGGGACGGCGTGGACGGAGATTACGGGTTGGCGGACGTACGTGAACTCAGTGCCGAACGACATATTCATAGATGCGTCGAGCGCGGCGGGAACACCGACGATATTCGCGTCGACTGCGATAGGCGGGATATACAAGAGCACCGACGGAGGCGCGACGTGGGCGGCGTCAAATGCCGGGCTGCCGAGGACGGACCTTTATGATTTTGACGGGGGGATGCAGGACGGGTCTCCGGTGCTCTACGTGGCGGTGCCGAATTCGGGCGTGTACAGGTCGCTCAACCGGGGGAGTTCGTGGTCGAGCAGGAACAGCGGGCTTAACACGAGCGCAGGGCAGATAACCGAGATCGGAGTCTGCGAGGGGCAGGCCGACTACGTGTACGCGGGCAGCACGGAAAACGGCGGGCCGACCGTATACAAGACGACCAATGGAGGCAGCAACTGGACGACGGTGCTGACGGACCCGACGGCGGGCAATTTCCCGGCGGGGGTGACGGTGGCGCGCGACTGGATGACCGTGTCGCTCGGCTGGGCGTGGGGCGAGGAGCCGCACGAGATAGGGGTATCGGGAGGGGACCCGAACTACGTGGCATTCGCGGAGGACGGCCGGACATGGAGGTCGAACGACGGGGGTGCTTCGTGGTTCTGCTGCAACGACGACGAGACGTCGGTGGGGAGCAACTGGTGGAGGTCGACGGGCTTTGAGACGACGACGAACTACCGTGTTCATTTTGCGCCGTGGAATCACGACAGGGCGTACATAAGTTACACGGACATCGGGGCATTTCGAAGCGAGGACCGCGCGGAGAGCTGGCGGTACTGCGCGACGGGGATACCTTACAGGAACACGGTATATGACATAGCGTTTGACCCGACGGTGTCGGGGAAGATGTGGGCGGTGTGTTCGAACAACCACGACCTTCCTCACGAGAAGATGCTCAGGCAGAGCGGTTTCCTGAATTTCACGGGCGCGGTGGTCGTGTCGACGAATAACGGGGTGACGTGGACTAACCTCGGTCATCCGATCGGGACGAACATGGGGGCGATCACATCGATAGTGGTGGACCCGACGAGCCCGTCGAGCGGGCGGACGCTTTACTGCGCGGTGATGGGGCGGGGTGTTTACAAATCCACCAACGGCGGCACGTCGTGGACGGCGGTCAATAACGGACTCGGGACCGCGGACAACAAGAACGCGCTTCTGCTGAAACTGATGTCTGACGGGACGCTTTATTGCGCGGTGACTGAGGCGATGACGCCGAGTTCCCAGCGGTATCCGGGAGGCATATACAAGACGACCGACGGCGGGGCGAACTGGACGCTGGTGAACACGGGGCAGACGCTGCCGTACATATGCGGGTTTGACGTGGACGCTACGGATCAGAACAAGATATACGCGGCGTCGTTCCAGACGGGGGGAGTCAACTACGGGCTGTGGAAGACGACCAACGGCGGGACGACGTGGCAGAGAACACTGGCGCTCGGAGATACGTACGGCGCGGACATAGACCCCGAGCGGACGACAAGGGTATACGCGACCATCGAGCAGGGCGAGAATTTCTGGTCGCAGGGCGGCATGTACATAAGCGAGGACAGCGGTGCGAACTGGACCAAGCTTGACGGGATGCCGTTTGAGCGATACGGGCCCAACTACGTGAGCTTTGACCCGGACGACAGCCAGATAATCTACGTGACGACATTCGGCGGCGGTGTGTGGAAGACCGAGGTCGCGCATGCGGACGAGCCGGTGGCGTCATTTACGGCGACGCCGCCGACGGGACCGGCTCCGTTGGACGTGCAATTCAGTTCATCGCCGAGCACGGGCGACATCACGACGTACACGTGGGATTTCGGGGACGGGTCTACGTCGCATTCGGCGAACCCGTTGCATACGTATTCATCCAACGGCGCGTACACGGTGACGCTCAAGATCGAGGGGCGCAACGGGACGGACGAGACGTCGATGGCGGTGGAAGCGGCCGACACGGACTCGGACGGGGACGGCCTGCCGGACGGGTGGGAGATAGACTACTTCGGCGACCTTGACGAGACCGCCGGCGGCGACGCCGACGGGGACGGAGAGACGAACCTGACGGAGTACGCCAACGGCACAGATCCTACGCAGGATGACGTGGATGCGCCGGTGACGAGCAACGTGGCCACGGTACCGAGCCAGGTGAGGACGGGCGTGGACGCGCAGATACTGTTAACGGCGACGGCCAGCGACTCGGCGACCGGCAACAGCCGGATAGCAGGGGGGGAATACTTTGTGGACGTGCTGGGCCCGGAGGGCACGGGCAGGGGAATGCAGGCCAGCGACGGGGCATTTGACGAGTCATACGAATCGATCCGGGCGACCGTCAATTCGTCACAGTGGGAGATGGGGACGGTAACGCTCTACGTGAGATGCCGGGATTATTACGGGCAGTGGAGCGATGCTGCGAGCCTCGAAGTGGACGTGGTGGACAGCACGCCGCCGGGCGCGGTGACGGACCTGTCGGCGGAATCGGCGCTGCAGTTTGAGAAGGTGGCGTCGGAGTCGTGGGAAACGGCGGGAACGGTGGCGGCGGAGGAAGAGACGACTACGATAGACCTCGGCGAGTCAAAGATGATAGGCGCGGTGAGCCTGACGCCGACGGCGGATAGGAGAGTTTTTCCCTGGATGTTTACGATAGAGGGAAGCGAAGACGACGTGACGTACGAAACGCTGGCGTCGGCGTATGGTTTCCGGACGACGAGCGGGACGAGCCTGTGGATGACGACGCCGGGCGAGTACCGATACATAAAGATGACGGCGACCGGGAGGCGCGCGCGCGACCGGCACTACTACGTGAAGATAGGCGAGATCGGCATCTGGGAAACGACCGAGGACAACATGGTCCGCGCGACGTGGCGCGCGACGGCCGATGACGGTTACAGCGCGGCCAGCGGCGACGCGACGGAGTATGATGTGCGGTACAGCGATACTCTGATAACGCAGGCGGGGTTTGAAAGTTGCGACCAGGCGGTGGACGGAGTACCCGTGCCCGGGGCGAGGCTGACGGCCGAGACGGCGGAATTTTCGGTCGGGGGGCTTGCGGGGCGTGTGTACGTTGCGGTCAAGGTCGGCGACGAAGTGCCGAACTGGTCGGCGCTTTCGAACGTGGTATCGTGCGACGTAGAAATAACGGGGCTGCAGAACGTATCGCCTGCCGACGAGATATCGGTGCAGCTGGATACGGCGATGGAGTTTCACTACCTTCGCGGGAGCGATATCGTGCGGGGGTATATGACCTTCAGCGACAGGCCGGACTTTCCGCGCAGTTCGATAAAGAATCCGGACGGGACGGTTAGCCAGACGCTTCGCTATGCCTTGAAGCGCGACGCGAGCATGTGGAAGCCGAGCGCGGGGCAGTGGAAGGCGATGAAGCGGTTGGCAAGCTACACCGGGACGCTTTACTGGCGGCTGGAGGGCGTGAGCCGCGTTTACAAGAATATCTACGGGCCGACGCGGGCGTTCTTTTTTGACATAGGGACGATAAGCGACCTTGCGGTGGCTGACTCGTACCTGCTGGTAGCGGACGAGGCGATAGCGCCGGTGGTGTACATGTCGCCGCTTTTCACGTGGACGCATGGTTTCTCGCTGCAGATGAAGTATTTCTACGTGGACGTGTCGACCGACATGACGATGCCGATGAGGGACCGCAAGCAGAGCGTATCTCTGTGCCGGAAAGGCATAGCGGCGGGGCCGTACAAGGCGACTAACGCCAAGTGGCGCAGCATCAGGCGGCTGGCGGCCAAGAGCGACGGGGTGCTTTACTGGCGAGTGCGCGCGGCCGACAGCGACCGGGTATACATATACGCCAGCGACGTGTCGATGCTGGTGATTGACGGCGGCGAGTTTGTGGTGGATCCGGTGGACCTGTCGGAAGACACGCCTCTTGTGTCCTGGACGCACACGGGCGATGGAATAGAAAAGTTCTCAGTGGAGTTCTGTATAAATGACGAGTTTGCCAATACTCGCCGGGAGACGCTGAGGGTGCCGTCAAGGCCTGTGAGCGACCAGGAATATCAACTCAGCGCGAAACAAAAGCAGGTTTTATTGAATTTTGCGGCGCGCAACAGCGTGGATACGTTGTATTATAGAATAAGGGGAGAAGATGCAGAGAGGGCGTTTATGACGTACAGCGACGCGAGCACCACAGCGGTGCCGTGACGCGAGGCTGATAGCACCGTCGGACGGCAGGCATACCATACGGGGAGCGGCTGATCCGGCGCAGGATAAAGGGGCGCACAGAAAAAAGATGTGCGCCCCTTAGCTTTTTACAGTGAGGGGGCGAGGTTTTTCGTGTAGGTGATTTTGTCGTCGCCGGGGGCGTAGAAATCCTTGAGGCGGGAGGCCTCGATGTAGTTATTTTTGAGGTAGAAGAGCTGCGTGGGGAGGTAGGCGGCGCGTCCGGAGGTTTCTATGACGGCGATACGGCCGCCGGCGTCGGCGATAAGCGTCTCGGCCTGGGAGATGAGGGCCGAACCGAGGCCTTTGGCCTGGACGGCGGGGTCGACTGCGATCCAGTAGATATCGTAGGTGCCGACGGTGCAGGCGGTGAGGCCGAAGCAGACCCATCCGACGGGTTTGCCGGACATCTCAAGCGTGTAAGACTGGTAGTCGCCGACGGGGCCCTGGGCGACGGCGTCGTCAAAGACCTCCATGGCGATGTCGACTTCGTCGGGGCGGAAGAAGCCGGTCGCGGCGATGAAGGCGTGTACGGCCGCGCGGTCGGAGTCTTTGGCGCGGCGGATGACGAAGGCGGAAGGCGTCGCGGAGCGCTTTTTCGAGCGGCGCAACGCGGAGGGAAGTCGAGAGAGAGCGTTATCGACGAGGGTTTTGACGAAGGAGTCATACGAGATGCGGGCGGCCTCGAGAGCGGCGGCAAAGCCGGCATCGGGCGTGATGTCGGGGTTGGTATTTACTTCGAGGACAAATGGGCGGCCTTTGTCATCGAGACGCATATCGACGCGCGCGTAATCGCGGCAGCCGAGGGCGCGCCACGCGGCAAGGGCGCATCTGGTCACGCGGGCGGCGACTGCGGCGGAAAGCGGCGCGGGAATGACGCGGGGCGTATTCTGGTATTCGAAGGTGTCGGGCAGCCATTTGGCGGAGTAACCGACTATCCTCGGGCGGTCGTCGCCGAACGCGCAGAAATCAATTTCCGCGAGCGGAAGGACGAGAAGCTCGGAGCGTTGCTGCAGGACGGAGACGTTTATCTCGCGGTGTCCGACGAGCGTCTCGACGAGGGCTTCATGGGCGAACTCATGATGGACGCGCGCTACGGCGGCGGAGAGCGCTTTGCCCCTGGAGCGAACGACGCTGTAGGCGTCGATGCCTTCGGAGGCGTCGGCGAGAAGCGGCTTTACGATATAGGGGCCGGGGGGAAGCGCCGCGCGGGGGACCGGAGAGCCGACGGGGACGATGACGCCCGGAGGACAGGGCACATCATGGGCGAGGAGGACGCACTTGGCGTGCCATTTATTAAGGGAGAGCGCGAGGGCGGGAGAGTCGTTGCCGGTGGCGGCTTTGCCGTAGGCGGCCGCGAGGGCGGGGACGTAGTTCGAGTCGGAGGGACGGGAGTGAAAGCCTTCGACGAGATTGAAGACGACATTTTCCGAAGCGGCAGAGAGGACGGCGGGGACGTCGGCGAGGTTAGCGACACCTGCGACACGCGAGGGGATCTTAAGGCGGGCGAGGGCGGCCTCGACGGCGCGCACCTGGTCGAGGACGCCGGCGTCGCTTTCGGCGAAGGCGGCGCCGGGCGCTGCCGGGCGCGGGACATTGTGGAGGATAAGGACCGAGGCGCGATTTTTGGTCATGGGCGGATGCCCTGCCTTTCACAAGCGTTATTTATGATTTCGGCGATGAGTTCATTGTAAGAGACGCCGGCGGCGGTGGCGATCATCGGCAGGTCGGAATGAGTCGGGTGGAGTCCCGGGAGGGGATTGACCTCCATGAACGAGGGGCGTCCCTGGCGGTCGCAGCGGATATCGAGCCGGGCGGCGTCGCGGCACTCGAGGACGCGGTAAGCGTCGAGGGCGAGGGTTTCGACGGCGCTGGTGAGGGCGCCGGGCTCAGGGGTGGAGTAGGAGACGAGCTGTTCACATTTTTCCTTGCTCTCGTAGGAATACACGGCGCCGCCAGCCTCATCGCTGATGGATACCTCCATGACGCCGAGGATGCGCGCGGTGGACGCGTTGCCGAGGACGGCGACGGTAAACTCCCTTCCGGGGAGGTATTCCTCGACGAGGACGCTCTCGTGGAATGTGTCGAGAAGTCTTTGGCAGAGGGAAGCGAGGGCGTCGGGGGAGTCTGCGATGGAGTCGCGGCTGACGCCTTTGCCGGAGCCTTCGGCGAGCGGTTTTGCAAAAAGCGGGTAAGCGAGATTCACGGTATCGAGCGCGGAAGAGTCAGCGACGACGGCGAAGCGCGGCGTAGCGACGCCGGCCGACTGGAGGAGGCGCTTTGCGACGGCCTTATCGAGGGTGGCGGCGAGGACGAGGGGGTCGGAGAAGGTGTAGGGAACCGAGAAGAGCTCGAGCAAGGCGGGGACCTGAGATTCGCGGCAGCGGCCGGAGAGGCCTTCGGCGATATTAAAGACGAGGTCCCAGGAGTCTCCTGCGACGAGGCGCGCGCAGAGAGATCGGGCGTTGCCGATGCGGTCGACACGGTGTCCGGCGGACGAGATGGCGGCGGCGAGGGAGTCTATGGTTTCGTCGGAGTCGAACTCTGCGACGAGTTCGGGCGCAAATCCCGCGGCGAGGTATTCGCTGCGAAGGTCGTAGACGAGTCCGATATTAAGCGGCATAGGAGCGTCACTTTCCCAATTGTACGCGGGGCGAAGGCATCATGCGCCGCCGGCGCCATGCGGGGATAAATATAATGCGCGGCCCGGAGGAGTTCAAGCCAAGTTTCCGGGCCGCGCCATCTTAGTAACTCACGCGGCAACACAGTTGGGTCAAACAGTATCGAAGAGCGAACACTTTACGTGCTTACGGCGCTTTCGCCTCTCAGACTCAGGCTGGATGGCGGAGGCTGCGCCGCTCGCGAGTTCCCAGACACCCGGGGACTTCACGGCGGGCGCCTCGGCGGGCACAGCGGCGCCGGGCTCGGGATAGGCTACGAGCATGCCTTCGAAATTTCGCAGCACTGTGTGCGTCGGGCTCGTGGAGACGATGTAATTGGGCAGTACGGGCAGTTTGCCGCCGCCATGAGGGGCGTCGACGACGTACTGCGGGATGGCGATACCGCTGACGCGGCCGCGCATGTACTCCATTATCTCGATGCCTTTGGAGATAGGCGTACGGAAATGCTCGACGCCGCGGACGAGGTCGCACTGGAAGAGGTAATAGGGGCGGACTCTCATTTTGATGAGGCCGCGGCAGAGTACTTCCATGACCTTGGGGTCGTCGTTGATACCGCGCAGGAGTACGGACTGGTTGCCGAGGGGGACGCCTGCGTCGACGAGTCTGGCGCATGCGGCGGCGGCCTCGGGGGTCAACTCCGCGGGGTGGTTGAAATGCGTATTGACCCAGACGGGATGGTAACGTCTGAGCATGGAGGTCAGCTCGTCCGTAATGCGCATAGGCATCACAACGGGCGTACGCGAGCCGATGCGTATGACGCCGATGTGCGGGACGCTCCGCAGCGCGGCAAGGACACGTTCGAGCGCATCGGTGGCCATGGTAAACGGGTCGCCGCCGGAGACGACGACGTCGGATATCTCCGGGTGGGCCGAGAGGTAATCGACGGCCTGCTGGAGACGGCGCGCGGAGAGGATGCATTCGCGCGAGCCTGCGACGCGCTTTCTCGTGCAGTGGCGGCAGTACATGGCGCACGTGGAGGTGACGATAAAGAGGGCACGGTCGGGATACCGGTGAACAAGACCGGGGACCGGCATGTCCTCATCCTCTTCGAGAGGATCGTCACGGAGGAAGACGGGGTCGCAAAGCTCCTCAATCTGCGGTACGGCCATACGAAAGACCGGGTCGGACGAGTCCGGGGTCTTTATGAGCGAGGCGTAGTACGGCGTAATCGCGAGGGGGAACTTTTCGGCGGCCTTT